>CAMYKE010000112.1:0-7473 GCA_947258895.1 uncultured Pseudomonadales bacterium
TGCATCCCGGCGCGCATGGTGGTTGGCTATCTTCATAACCTGGAGCCAATGGACTTGCACGCGTGGTTCGAGGCCTACGTGGGCGACCGCTGGTATCTGTTTGATGCCACCCAGGCTGAGGTCCGGGCAGGCTACGTCGCCATCGGCTACGGCCGTGATGCCGCCGATGTCGCCGTGTTCAACCAGTTTGGACCAGCATTGTACCCGACTCACCAGAGCGTTCGTGTTGCGCTCATCGAAGACCCCAACGTTTTTTCAGGATGACCCATGCAGCGTTTTAAGATTTTGCATCGTACCTATTACAATTATTCCAGCCAGGTGACGCTGGGGCCACATAGCCTGCGCCTGCGGCCCAGGGAGGACCACGACCTGCGAATCGAGTCTTTCGTCCTCAACATCACCCCGCCTGCCAGTCTGCTTTGGCATCGCGACGCCGAGGGGAACTCGGTCGCGATAGCCACGTTCGAAATTCCCGCCAGCCAGCTGGTGATCGAGAGCGAGGTTGTAATCCAGCACTATAATGAACAGCCGCTGGACTTTATCGTCGCCGAATACGCCGTGGACTATCCCTTTTCCTACCAGGAAGACGACAAGATCCTGTTGGCGCCGTATATCAATTTACAGGGGCAGGAAACCATCAACCTGCTACACAAATGGATTGCCGAGTTCTGGCAACCCGGCGAACAGATCCAGACCTACTCCCTGATGCAGCGGCTTGCCGAGTATATTTTTGAAAACCTGACCTATCAGATGAGGGAGGAGCCGGGTGTGCAGACCGTCGAGCAGACGCTGTCCAGGGGCACCGGTTCGTGCCGGGATTTCGCGATGCTGTTTATGTCCGCCGCACGTTGCCTCGGCCTGGCGACGCGGTTCCTGAGTGGCTATCTCCATGCTCCGCTGATGCACGACGAAGTCGGCGCGACGCATGCCTGGCGGGGGCTGGATCGGGTTCGATCCCACCATTGGGAAAATAGCCGGCACGGATCATATCGCCGTGGCGGTGGCGAGGTTGCCCCAAGCGGTCCCGCCAGTTGCCGGGTCGTTTGTTGGCGGCAATGGATCAAGCCTTGATGTGGGGGTCTGGGTCAGCGAGTGCTGAGGACAGGAGATAGCGTGGTCGCCGGTTGCACGGCGGTAATCCAGCCTATTTATTATTGAGGCGCTCGAGCTGTTCGCGCAACCCGCGAATATCGTCCTGCAACATGTCGAGAGTGCAGGGCGCATGCCCCAACGCCTCGGTTTTCATACGCTCATTCTCTTCATCCAGCACGCGCACCACGATGCCGATGACCATGTTCAGGAATGCAAACGCCGTAAAGAAGATAAAGGTCAGGTAGAACATCCAGCTCAACGGGTATACCGCCATCGTCTCGTACATGACGTCGGTCCAGTCCTCAAAGGTCATTACCCGAAACAGGGTCAGCATCGAGATTGCTATGTCGCCCCACAGACGTTCGTTGATGTGGGCGAAAAACATACTGCCCATGGCGGCGTAGATATAGAAGATGATAAACATCAGCGCCACGACGTAACCGAGCTGGGGCAGCGCCTTGAGCAAGGAATTCAGCAGCATCCGCAGTTCCGGAATGATGGATACCATGCGCAGTACCCTGAACACCCGTATGAGCCGTCCCAGCAGGGCCATCTGGCTGTTGTCGATTGGCACCAGGCTTACGAACACGATCACGCTGTCGAATACGTTCCAGCCATTGAGGAAAAACCGCCTTTTGTGGTCCTCGCCGATGAAGCGAACGGACTGGAGGGTGGGCGAAATGTCATAGGTCTTGGCGCCGATCAACAAGGCGGAGGTAATGATCACGATGATGACAAAGGCCTCAAAGCCCTTGTTGCTGCGGATTTGATAGAACCGTTGTTGCAATGGAGCGGTATTCATGGTCAAAAGTTTACGGGTTCCCGGTCACATCATATATTCCTGGCGAGCGCCCAGAATAATGCCGTCGCGATAAATTTCAAGCGTAAATGCAACATACGGTGAGCCGGCATTAATTGCACAAAGCGCCACCGTTAATTGCCGAATACAGTATAATGCCCGGCGATTTTAACGCCGTGCTTCGGCGCGGCACGTAATTAACGGCCCCGACGACACCCATTCGATGCCCCTGCTACGCCTGGACAACCTGTCACTGAGTTACGGCACCCATGTGTTGCTGGATGCTGTAGACCTGGTCTTGCGAGCCGGCAACAAGGTGGGGTTACTGGGTCGCAATGGAGCGGGCAAAACCTCGTTACTCAATATCATTGCCGGCAGGACTGATCCGGACAGTGGCGAGCGCTGGTTGCGTCCAGGCACCCGGATTGGCTGGCTGGACCAGTCGTTGCCCCCGGCTACCGACCAGAGTGTGTATGATTTTGTGGCGGACGGGTTGCCGGAAGTCGGTGAACTCCTCCGGCGTTACCACCAGATTATTCACGCCGGCGATGCCGCAGACCTGCAGCAACTCGAGCAGGTCCAGGGCGAACTGGAAGCCAACAACGGCTGGTTGCTGCAACAGCGGGTCGAAACCATATTGAGCCAGCTGCAACTGCCTGCCGACGCAGAGATGGCGGAGTTATCGGGGGGTTGGCGACGCCGGGTTGCGCTGGCGCGGGCACTCGTTGGTGAGCCCGAGGTCCTGCTGCTCGACGAGCCGACCAATCATCTTGATATTCCCGCCATCCAGTGGTTGCAGCAGGTGCTGCGAGATTACCAGGGGGCCCTGGTACTGATAACCCACGACCGGCAATTTCTTCGCCAGGTAGCGAACCGGATCGTCGAGCTGGATCGTGGTCAGTTGTCGAGCTGGGAGGGAGACTACGCCGGCTTTCTGAACTACCGTGCCCAGGTGCTGGCGGCCGAGGACAAGGCCAACGCCGAGTTTGACAAGCGTCTCGCTCGGGAAGAGCGCTGGATCAGGCAGGGTATAAAGGCGCGCAGGACCCGCAACGAGGGCCGGGTGCGGGCGCTCAAGGCAATGCGCGCAGAGCGCAGCGCGCGACGCGAGCGGCTGGGCCAGGCGTCGATGAGTGCTGCGGAAGTGGCGAATTCCGGTAAGATCGTCGCCGAACTGACCGATATTTCTCACCAGTTCGATGGCGGGCCGGTGATCGAAGGGTTCTCCACCATGATCATGCGCGGGGACCGCATCGGCATCGTCGGCGCCAACGGTGCCGGCAAAACCACGCTGCTGAAGATCATACTCGGTCAGTTAATCCCGAGCGGCGGGCGCATCAAGTTGGGCACCAAACTGGAAATCGCATATTTCGACCAGTTGCGCCAGGCACTCGATATGGACAAGAGCCTGATTGAGAATATTTGCGGCGGCCGCGAGTTTATCGAGATCAAAGGCAAGAACCGCCATGCGATCAGTTACCTGGGCGACTTCCTGTTCAGTCCGGAACGCACCCGGATGCCGGTACGGGCGCTGTCGGGGGGCGAGCAAAACCGTGCAATACTGGCCAACCTGTTCAGCAAGCCCGCCAACGTACTGGTGCTTGACGAACCGACTAACGATCTCGATGTTGAAACCCTGGAATTACTGGAGGAGATACTGCTCGATTTCGACGGCACCGTGCTGTTGGTTAGCCATGATCGCGAATTCATGGATAACGTGGTAACCGGAATTATTGTGTTCGAGGGCGATGCGCGGGTGCAGGAATATGTGGGCGGTTATAGCGACTGGGCGCGCAAGGGCGGCACGCTCGTTGCCAGCGCAGAAACCCCTGCCGCTCCTGCCTCGCCAGCACCAGGCGCGGCTGCGACCCCGCACCCGGCACAGGCCAATGAGGATCCGGCCGCGGCGCCGCGCAAAAAGCTGTCGTATAAAGACCAGCGGGAACTCGACGGATTGCCCAGGCGCATCGAGCAGCTGGAAGAACAACAGGAGCGTGTGCAACAGGAGGTCAGCGCGCCGGATTTTTATAGTGGCCCCCACGATCTGGTCAATGCGCGCCTGGCCGAACTGGCTGCCCTCCAGGCGCAATTGGAGAAAGCCTACCAGCGCTGGGATGAACTCGAGGGTTAGCGAGGTGAATGATGAACAGCAAGGGAGCTGGCACGTGTACCTGATTCGCAGCGCCAGCGGTGCTCTCTATGCAGGAATAACCACCGATTTGCAGCGGCGCCTCCAGGAACACCAGGGCGACCTTGCGGGCGGCGCCAAGTCTTTACGCGGCAAGGGCCCGCTGCAACTGGTCTGGAGTACGCCGGTAGCCAATCGGAGCGCGGCGTCGCGGCTGGAATGCAAGCTGAAAAGGATGCCCAAGCAAAGCAAGGAGGCACTTGTTGCCGGCAGCCGCTGCATTGCCGGTCTGCTCGATCACACCGAGCGGTGACAGGATGTTGGCGCTCCTGGTCCCGGGCGCAGTTCGTCAGGAAATTGCTCTGCGGGCGGCGCTGATGGCGCGGCGAACTTGCTGCGGCGCGGTGCCACCAGAGTGATCGCGCGCCGCCACCGACCCTTCCAGGGTCAGCACGTCGAATACGTCCTGCTCGATGTCGGCACAAAACTGCTGGAGTTCGCCGAGCGCAAGTTGGGAAAGGTCCTTTTGCTGCTCGATCGCATAGGCCACTGCGTTGCCGACCACCTCATGGGCGTCACGAAATGGCATGTCCTTGCGCACCAGGTAGTCAGCCAGGTCGGTCGCCGTGGCAAAGCCGCGCAGCGCCGCCGCGCGCATGTCGTCTCGACGCGCCTCGATCGCGGGCACCATATCCGCGTAGGCGCGCAGGCAACCCTTGAGGGTGTCGACGGTATCGAAAACCGGCTCCTTGTCTTCCTGGTTGTCCTTGTTATAGGCCAGCGGCTGCGATTTCATCAGCGTCAGCAGGGACATCAGGTGCCCGTAGACGCGTCCGGCTTTGCCCCGCACCAGTTCCGGCACGTCCGGATTTTTCTTCTGCGGCATGATCGACGAGCCGGTGCAAAAGCGGTCCGGCAGTTCGATGAAGGCGAACTGCGCCGAAGTCCATAGTACCAGTTCCTCGGAGAATCGCGACAGGTGGGTCATGATCAGGCTGGCGGCGGCACAGAACTCGATGACGAAATCGCGATCGCTGACCGCATCCAGGGAATTGGCGGCGGGCCGCTCGAAACCGAGCAAACGGGCGCTCAAATCGCGGTCGATCGGATAGGTGGTGCCGGCCAGAGCCGCCGCCCCCAGCGGCATAACATTCACCCGCTTGCGGCAATCCAGCAGGCGCTGGTGATCGCGTTCCAGCATTTCAAACCAGGCGAGCAGGTGGTGGCCGAAGGTCACGGGCTGGGCGGTCTGCAGGTGGGTAAAGCCCGGCATGATGGTGTCTGCCTCGCGTTCGGCGAGCTCCAGCAGGCCCTGCTGGAGGCGCCGGATTTCCGGGCAGATTGCGTCAATCTCGTCACGCAACCAGAGCCGCATGTCGGTCGCGACCTGGTCGTTTCGGGAGCGGCCCGTGTGCAGCTTTTTCCCGGTAATGCCGATAATTTCGGTGAGCCGCGCTTCGATGTTCATGTGTACGTCTTCGAGGCTGACGGACCAGTTGAATCCGCCCGTTTCAATCTCGCCTTCCACCTGGGCCAGGCCCCGCAGGATCGCGTCACATTCGGCTTTATCCAGCACCCCCACATGATGCAGCATCTGTGCATGGGCGCGGGATCCGGCAATATCCTGGCGATACATGCGCCGGTCAAAATCAATCGACGCGGTGAAGCTTTCCACGAAGGCATCGGTCGCTTCAGTGAAACGGCCGCCCCACGATTTGTTGGTGTTGTCCTGGTCGCCCATTTGCGGTGGTTCTGAACTATAGTGTAAAGAGATAGAATGAGTCTCGGGATCGACAGATCCCTGAAATTGCGCAGATTATAGCACCCGGAATACGGGCATGTTGGAAAATATCACCTTGGTAAAATCCGTGGATCCCGTGAAACAAACGAGCGAAGGATTCTTTATTCCTGATCTGTGTGCGGGCCGCGCGGTATTCGTTCTGGTACTGGTTAGCGAACTCTGCGTGCTGGCAATGGTGCTGGCGGCGACGGGTGTGAAGGCGTTTTCCTGGGATTACCTGGCGCTGGTGTCGCTGTTCGTGCAGTGGGTGGTGCTGAGCAGCGCCCTCCTGTTGTGCACTCTCCGCGATCGCCTCGCTACCCTGGCGCTGCCCGCAGCGGTAACGGCGGCCTATGCCATCGTTCTGGGCGTTACGCTGGTGCTGAGTATTGCCGCCAGCTGGATCATGGCGGGGGCGCAGTTGTCGGGTACAGGTTGGCGGATTGATGGCCCCGTAATACTCCGCAACCTGGTGATCAGCGCCATCATGACCGGCCTGGTATTGCGCTACTTTTACGTGCACAGCCGGCTGCGCAGCCAGGAAAAGGCCGAGTTGCAGGCGCGGATCCAGGCGCTGCAATCCCGGATCAGGCCGCACTTCCTGTTCAATAGCATGAACAGTATCGCCAGCCTGATTCGCAGTGCACCGGAAACCGCCGAGCAGGCGGTGGAGGATCTGTGTGAATTGTTTCGCGCCAGCCTCAAGGAAGCAGACCAGCCTATTGGCCTGCACCAGGAGATAGACCTGTGCAAGCGCTACGTCGGGATCGAACAATTGCGGCTGGGTGATCGTCTCGAGGTCGATTGGCGCATCGGCGAATCGCTCGATTCGGCCAGCATTCCAATGCTGACGCTGCAGCCGATACTTGAAAATGCGATTTACCATGGCATCCAGCCATTGCCGGAGGGCGGCAAGATCGGCGTACTGGTCGAGCTGCAAGGCGGGGAGGTCAGTATCACGGTGTCGAATCCTGTTACTACAGGGTCACCTGCAAACGGCGACGGCAACCATATTGCGCTGGATAATATCCGCAGCCGCCTGCATGCTTTTTATGGTGCGAAAGCGATGCTGGCGACGCATGTCGCCGACGGTATTTTCGTGACGCGGCTGCAGTATCCACAGCTACAGGTTAGCGCCGATGGCTAATGCCAGGGTTCTGATCGTCGATGATGAGCATCTTGCCCGGGAGCGCCTGCAGCGCATGCTCGCGGATGAAGCAGGCTTTGAGGTGGTCGCCGAGGCTGCTCATGGCCGTGCCGGGGTAGAGCAGGCTGCCCGTCATCAGCCGGATATCGTTTTGCTCGATATCCGCATGCCGGGCATGGATGGTATTGAGGCCGCGCACCATCTGTTGCAGATGGAGCAGCCACCTGCCGTTATCTTCTGTACCGCCTACGATGAATACGCGTTGGAGGCATTTGCGGTAAACGCGGTGGGTTACGTGCTCAAGCCGGTGCGGCATGAGCAATTGCTACGCAGCCTGCAACAGGCGCGACGCCTCACGGAGGGCCAATTGGCGGCGATCGTGGCCAAACCCTCAGCCAGGACCCATATTTCCGCACGGACCCGCCTTGGCCTGGAGCTAATCCCGGTTGTCAGCATCACCCACTTCATGGCGGACCAGAAATATGTGACCGCATTTTTTGATGGCCGGGAAGTGGTTATTGAAGATT
>CAMYKE010000112.1:7479-10076 GCA_947258895.1 uncultured Pseudomonadales bacterium
TATTGAAGATTCCCTGAAGAGCCCCGAGCAGGAATTCCCCGAGCAGCTGTTACGCGTCCATCGCAATTGCCTGGTGTCCCAAAGTGCCATCGAGGGCCTGCAATCCAGCCGAGGCGCCGGGCAACTGAAACTGCGTGGCGTGAACGGTCCCATTACCGTCAGTCGCCGCCACCTCGCCGATGTCAAGAAACTGCTGAGCCGGCTGTAGGAGCTTGTCGGATCCAGGATGAAGCTACTGGGGAAAAGGCGCTTGTAATGCAGAAGGGGCATGTTTTTACTCTTTCTCGTTAAACAGGACGACTATTTGCCTCAAAAGAGCCCAAATTTTGCTTCAAAGCGGATTTTGCCGCGTTACGACCGCCATGGATGGCGGAAGTGTCGATCATGCAGGACGCGATTATCGACCGAATATCCAAGTCCGACAGGCTCCTGGGTCAGCGGTGTGTTTACAATTGCGCGGTGATCGGGGACTATAGCGATCTGGCTGGCGCCGTCCCGAACAGGCACTGAACACGCCAGGATCTCGGCCCGCCGTTCACACTCCGTTGTAAAGGTTTAGCCCGTGCCATTACCCGAAAAAGCCCCGTCCCGGTCCCGAATGCAGCAACTGCCACTGGCAGGCCCGCGAATCCCATGAGCCAATATCTGCGCATTGCGACCCGCGGCAGCGAGCTGGCCCTGTGGCAGGCGAACTACGTCAAATCCGGACTCGAGAGTCTGCATCCCGGCATCGCTATTGAGCTCAAGATCCTGAAAACCCAGGGTGACAAGTTGCTCGATGTCCCGCTCGCCAAAGTGGGCGGCAAGGGACTGTTCGTCAAGGAACTGGAAACCGCCCTGTTGGCCGGAGAAGCCGACCTCGCCGTCCACTCCATGAAAGACGTCCCGATGGATTTTCCCGAGGGCCTGGGGCTGGCGATTATTTGCCAGCGCGAGCAAGCGAACGATGCCTTCGTGTCGAATCGGTATGCGACTTTGGCCGATCTCCCCTCCGGCGCCACGGTGGGGACCTCGAGCCTGCGCAGGCAATGTCACCTGCGTGCCCTGCGGCGGGACCTGAACATCGAGTTCCTGCGCGGCAACGTCAACACGCGGCTGGCGAAACTGGATGCCGGCCAGTATGACGCCATTATCCTGGCCAGTGCAGGACTGGTTCGACTCGGCAAGGAGGAGCGAATTACACAGGTATTGACTCCGGAGCAGAGCCTGCCTGCTGCAGGCCAGGGTGCGGTGGGAATTGAAACGCGCAGCGACGATGCAGTACTCAGGGCGCTGCTGCAACCGCTGCATCACGAGCCCACCAGCGTTTGTGTGGTCGCGGAGCGCGCCATGAATCGACAGCTCAACGGGGGTTGCCAGGTGCCGATTGCCGGGTATGCGCTCTTGGAAGGCGAGCAGCTGTACCTGCGCGGGATTGTCGCCGAGCCGGAGGGTGAGAGGGTGCTCTATGCCGAGCAGCGCGGGCCGGTTGCGGACGCCGAATGTCTCGGTATCGAGGTTGCGGAGCGGTTGCTGGCACAGGGCGCGCAGCAGATTCTTGATGCCGTCTACCAGGGCGGCTGAGTAGCAGCGTCAGGCAGGATCGGATGAGGAACGACGCGGCACAGTGGGTAACGGGCAAGCGGGTTCTGGTGACGCGACCCAGCGCTCAGGCACAGGGTTTGGTAACTGCGCTTGCCGAGCTGGGCGCCGTGCCTGTCGAGTTCCCGGTGATTGAAATTGAGGCTTTGCCCAGCGCCGAAGTCGAGCTCGATAAAATTATCGAGCTGGACCGGTTTGACCTGGTAGTCCTGGTCAGTGCCAATGCGGCGCGTTTTGCGCTGGACTTGATTGACCGCTACTGGCCGCAGTTGCCTCCCCGTCTCGAGTGGTTTGCGGTCGGTGCCGCGACAGCGAGCCTGTTGGATGCTGCCGGTATTGCAGGCAGTGCCCCGGACGGGGAGTCCAACAGTGAAGCATTGCTCCAGCTGCCGCAGTTGACGGCGGTTGCAGACCGGAGGATATTAATCTTCCGCGGGATCGGTGGTCGCAGTTTGCTTCAGGACGAACTGGCGCGGCGTGGTGCGCAGGTGGAGAGTGTGGCTCTGTATCGGCGCTGCTTGCCGCAGCTCGGCACAGCAGAGATCGAAGCGCTATTGGGCGAAAAGTTGCCGGATGCCCTGATGGCGACCAGTGTGGATGCCGTAACCAACCTTGATTTGCTGCTATCAAGGGTGGGCAAATGGCATTATGCAGTGCCGCTGGTGGTGGCCAGTGCCCGGATTGCGGACGTCGCACGAAAGCGAGGTTTTTCACGGATCGTGACGGCGCGTGGTGCGTCAGACGAATGTATCCTGCAGGCTTTAAATGTAATAGGATAGCGCCCCAGTGACAGCAAGCGATGGAACAGATGATGGTTGACGCGTCAGACGAACAGCAGGAGGGGGCGACCGGCGAGCCTGCAGCCACGGCCTCCAGGTCTACACCCGCCGCAGCGGCTACTGCTGCGGACACCCCGGCAGGCAAGACTGCGAGCGCAACCACCACGGCCCCCAAGCCCACCCCGGCGGCAGCTGATTCTCCGGCGGACAAGACCGCGGGCGATAATTCCACGGCCG
>CAMYKE010000113.1:0-5427 GCA_947258895.1 uncultured Pseudomonadales bacterium
TCTGAAACATGCGTTTTAGAAATTAGGGCAAGATACCATACTAACCATGTGATTAGCATGTCACATTTTGATGCGTTCATTTTTGATGAACAATATTGGAACTGAGATATTGTTGGAATAAACTGCTGCTGGCAGCGAATACGCTGTTTTTCTGCGTATTGGGAAACCCCCTGTTCAGCCTGTTCGCGAGTTCGAAAGGGGCCCTGGCAGTTGTCTTCGCGTGTATTGAAAAACCAACCGTTGTTCTGTACAAAATACCTGTTAGTGCGAAACCGGGTGAATCTCGATTCGCCCTGTCGTACACGTACGGATTCCATCATAAGCGCTCTCCGTGATCTAATGCTCCCAACCAACTTAATGAATCATACGCCGCTCGTTGATTTAGCGAGATATTGTCCGACCAATTTCTAACATCGTCAATACGTAATGCGTGCAGTATCAAGCACTATTACCTGGCGCATCTTGACACAGGGCAATCAAAGAGCAGGCAAGCGGGGGGATCGCCGGGGAGATGAGGGCTGGCTACATATTCTGCGAAGTTCGACGGCAGTATCCACAACAGCCTGCCTAGATATTTTCAGTGAGGTCACCCCAGGCCGCCTTCAGATACACCAGCATCGACCACAAGGTAAGGATGGCCGCGCTGTAGAGTAATAGCAAGCCAACCTGGGACGCGAGACTGCCGGGGGCGTCCATCAACAGGACAATGATTGCGATCATTTGCAGGGCAGTCTTGAGTTTGCCGATGTAGGATACTGCAACGCTGGTGCGCTTGCCGATCTCCGCCATCCATTCCCTGAGGGCCGAAATAACAATTTCCCGGGCGAGTATTACCATCGCGGGAACGGTAAGCCAGATATTTGCATAATCCTCGACCAGCAGAACCAGCGCGATCGCAACAATCAGCTTGTCCGCGACCGGATCGAAAAAAGCGCCGAACGGAGTGGTCTGATCCCAGCGCCTGGCCAGGTAGCCATCCAGCCAATCCGATATACTCGCAATCACAAACACCCCTGCCGCCAGCATGTAGTGCCATTCGTAGGGCAAATAAAACACCACCACCAGTACCGGGATAAGAAATACACGAACACAGGTAATGATGTTTGGGATACTCATCGGGGCATTATTCTTGCTATTGTTTTGATCCAGCTATGATAATGGATACCAGCTCAATATTCTAAAATTATTCCCGCCGCCCCGTCCCGCGCCGTTCCCGGCAGACAGATCGCTCGCTGCTGCACGCCAGCGTACTGAATGCACCACGAACCAAACCCCGTTGCTACCCCTCAATCGCCACTGCCGGGATCATGCAGGCTGGCATAGATCTCACGGGCCAGTGCCGCACTGATACCGGGTACTTTGGCGATTTCATCGGCGCTGGCGCCAGTGATTTCCTGTAGTCCGCCGAAATGTCGTAATAACTCCCGCCGTCGTTTCGCACCGATCCCGGGAATATTCTCCAGCGACGAGGTCTTGCGGCGCTTGCCGCGGCTCTGGCGATGACTGGTAATCGCAAAGCGATGTGCTTCGTCGCGTATATGCTGAATCAGATGCAACGCCGGTGCATCTCCCGCCAGTACCACCTCATCGCTGCGTCCCGCGATGTACAGTGATTCCAGGCCCGGCTTGCGGGTACTGCCCTTGGCGATCCCCACCAGCAGCACGTCCTCGATCGCCAACTCGGCCAGGATATCCTCGGACTTCAGCGGACCCGTGTCGTCGAATACGACACAAGACGCCACGGTAGCCTCGCCCGAACTGTGGCTGATATCGAAGCATTCGAGACGTCGAGGCAGTTGCTCCATGTCCAGAATCTCTTGCAGAGACTTCAGACGCGCCGCATGATCCGCCTTGACCGCGTGATTACCTGCCAGATTTTGCTCGGCATTGCTAACCGCAATATCGAGCCAGCGCGCCCGGTCACCGCGAACTGCGGTTTTCAGTTGCACCTTGTGTTGAGCGCGGTCCCCCAGTGCCCTGCCAATTAGCGGGCGATCCTCCAGATCCGCATTGAGGATGATTTCACGCGGTATCTGATGCTGCGAATCATCGCCCAAATAAAACTGTGGTACGAACGCGCTGAGCAGTTCCTCAGGGGAGGCCAGCATTTTCACGCTGGGAAAGTAACTGCGACTGCCGAGGATGCGGCCACTGCGGATGAACAGCACCTGTACGCAACAACCGATCGGCTTGACCAGGCCCGCTATCACATCGACATCGCCGTGATGGCCGGCCACATGTTGCTGCTCCTGGATCTTGCGCAAATGCACGATCTGGTCACGAATCCGGGCAGCCTCTTCATATTGTAACCGGGTGGCAAGCCGGTCCATCTTGACGAGCAATTCATCGGAAATTTCGCGGTCCTTACCCTCGAGAAACATGCGCGTGTGGCGCACCGCCTCGGCGTACTCCTGTGCAGAGACCAGGCCAACGCAGGGGCCCAGGCAACGATTGATCTGGTACTGCAGGCAGGGCCGCGAGCGGTTCTTGAAAAAGCTGTCATCGCATTGCCGTACTTTAAAGGTCTTCTGCAAGATATTGAGCGTCTGGCGCACCGACGCCGCGCTCGGAAACGGACCAAAATAGCTCACGCGTTTGCGTCTTGCACCCCGGTGCAGCCCCAGCGCCGGGAATTCCGCCGCCTCGCTCATGAAGATATACGGGTAGGACTTGTCATCGCGCAGCAACACATTGTATGGTGGCTTCAGCGATTTGATAAGATTCTGCTCGAGCAACAGCGCTTCGGTCTCCCCCGCCGTTACCGTCACCTGCACATCGGCGATTTTACTGACCAGCGCGGTAGTCTTGGGGGTCTGTCCCTGGCTCCGAAAATAGCTCGAAACCCGGTTCTTGAGGTTCTTGGCCTTGCCTACGTACAGCACCTGCCCCGCTTCATCAAGAAACTGGTATACACCGGGGCGTCGGGTGAGCTGAGCCAGAAACTGTTTAGCCTGAAAGGAGGGCAATGCAGCCGAGACCATTTGTAGATCTAATGGAAAACAAGCGACTATGGCGCTGGTTTCGTGTAACTAACAGGATTTTAAATGACTTAACCGGAAATAATGTTCTGGTCAACCAGGCCGTGCCGGACCGCCAGCAGGGTTAGCTCGACGTCGCTATTGATATCGAGTTTATTGAAGATGCGGTAGCGATAGGTATTGACGGTTTTCGGACTGAGATGGAGCGATTCTGCGATTTCGTTCACTTTCTGGCAATTTACCACCATCAAGGTAATCTGCAACTCGCGCTCCGACAACTCATCAAACGGCGAACGGTCCGATTCCCCGCTAAACGAACGTAACGCGAGTTTTTGGGCGATATCAGGACTGATATATCGCTGGCCACGCGACACTTGCTGAATCGCTTTCACCATCTCATCAAGATCGGCGCCCTTGGTAACATAACCCGCGGCGCCCGCTTGCAGCAAGCGTGCCGGATAAATGTCATCATCTACACTGGTAACGACAATCACCTTCACATCCGGACTGGACTGGCAGATCCTGCGGGTGGCCTCGAGGCCGCCAATACCGGGCATGATGACATCCATCAACACCACATTTGGTTCCAGGCGACGCGTAAGCTTCACTGCGTCTTCGCCATTCTCCGCTTCGCCCACCACCTCTATGTTCGCGACATCATAGAGCATGCGAGCCAGGCCTGTGCGCACTAACTCATGATCGTCCGCAAGTACTACCTTTATCACTCGTCAGCTCCGTTGCAAGACAAACTACTGGTGAAGTTGATTCTTACCATGATAGGGAGACTGGGCGATATCGAGGACCGCTCGCAGAATATCACGCTGGCTCCACCGCAATGTCGATGATATCATCATCCGGCCCGATGGTTTCGACCTGAGTGCTCATAAAATCGGCGACCTTGCCCCCCGCTTCCTCGTAGTAAATATCCTTGATAATACCGTTCAGGCAATCGCCTTCGGAAAGCATGCCCAGCAAATGACCATCCATATCTACCACCGGGGCACCCGATATGCTATTGGAATGCAGCAGGCGGATAGCCTCAAATAAATCCATCTCTGGCTTCAAAGTAACCAGACCCCTCGTCATATAGTCCCGGACCTTGATTGATGCAAGCATAATAAATGATTCCCCTGTTACTCGTTATTATTGGAATAAGGTCTCGTAATTTGCCTCATTACGTAACATCGTACTTTGTACGCCCAATACCTCGGAACGTCAAGCGAACAGACCCCTCGCAGACGCCAAATCAACAATCAGGCGGAATAAAATACTGCCATTGAATTCAGACGTTGGCGTAGCAAGCTGCGGCTTCGGTTCTCCGGCTTCAATACTGTGATTTTGGTAAGCGTACGATCAACCCATCGAGGGCATCGGTCACCGTAATTTGGCAACTCAGGCGACTGGTTGGTTGTGGGTCCACGGTGCATTCGATCATGTCCTGCTCCATTTCATCAGCGGCCCCGACCTTGTCAAACCAGGCCTCATCGACATAGCAATGACAGGTCGCACAACTGCAAGCACCGCCGCACTCGGCAATAATCCCGTCGATCATGTTGTCCACCGCTCCCTGCATCACACTGAGCCCGCTTTCTACATGAACTTCCATTTCGTTGCCGTTGTGCTCAATGTATTTTATCAATGCCATCCGGTTCTCCGCATGCAACTTCACAGTTCTTTCATAGGTATGTTTTCGTCACCGAGGCGTGATCGATCCACGCTCGCCCTGTCGATGATCAGACGCTTGCCAAGCATAAATTCCTGTGGCCTGTTAATGGCATCGACCGCCAACAGCTTGCCATCCTTGAGGTAGAACGCAGCGAAGCTGCGCCCGGTATGCAGATCACCGCGCAATACCAGTTCCTCATACCCCTGGCACAAACCCGCTATTTGCAATTTTATATCATACTGGTCCGACCAGAACCACGGCAAAGCGGTGTAGGGACTCGGGTTGTCGCAAATCGTGGCCGCTGCCACGGTCGCCTGATCGCGGGCATTCTGTACCGACTCCAGGCGCAGCAAGCGGTTATAGATCGGATTATGATGACGGGTGCAATCTCCGATCGCCAGTATATCCGGATCACTGGTCTGGGCAAATTCATTGACCACGATGCCATTGTCCACCGCCAGACCCGCACCCTCTGCCAGTTCGGTTTCAGGAGTGATGCCGATGCCCACGATTACCAGGTCCGCTGCGAAGGAAAGTCCACCCGCACATTCCACGGACTCAACATCCTTGGCGCCCGCGATGCGCGTGACGCATGCGCCGGTCACGACTGCGACGCCCTCTTCCGTGTGCACCCGCTCGTAAAAGCCCGCAACCTCGGGGCTGGTTACGCGCTCGAGAATCTTGTCCATAGCCTCCAGCACAGTCACATCCATACCCGACCGGCTTAGCACCGCAGCACACTCCAGGCCAATATAACCGCCACCGACAATGACCACTTTTTTG
>CAMYKE010000113.1:5472-12593 GCA_947258895.1 uncultured Pseudomonadales bacterium
AGGGCCGGTGCCAGCTGCTCCTGCAAGGCGCGCACGCCCAGGGTGAAGTGAATCCGGGACTTTTCATAAAAGGCCGGAGGCCGAATCATCAGGTCATCGATATGCCGGGCGCCAGCCAGAAAGTCCTTCGACAGCGGCGGCCGGTGGTAAGGCAAAAAAAACTCGTCCCCGATCACCGTAATCTGCTGTTGCCAGCCTCGCTGGCGCAGACTGGCAACCAACTGGGCTGCCGCATGGCCTGCACCGATGACGACACAATTCTGGTGGGTGGTTATGCTGCTCACTGCTTCTACGATATTTATACGGACGATGCGTGGGTACTTAACTTACGATATTTTAATGGTAAGCTACGCGGTAATTCATGGTAACCGGCGATAATCCTCAGGGCAATGACCAGCAGCGTAATTCTCATTGGCATGCCCGGAAGCGGCAAGAGCACCCTGGGCGTGTTGCTGGCCAAGGAACTCGGGCTTGATTTCGTTGATACCGATGTCGCCATTCAGGTCCGGGAGCAACAGACCCTGCAGCAAATTCTCGACGAGATGGGCTATCTGGCCTTGCGCGATATCGAGGAGCGCATCGTTCTGCACCTGAAACTCGCAAACAAGGTGATTGCGACCGGCGGCAGTGTGGTGTATGGCGCTAACGCCATGGCACGGCTGTGCGATGCGGGCACGATCGTCTATCTCAAGGCCGATATTACCACCCTTGAACAGCGTATTCACAATTACCAGACCCGCGGCATAGCAAAACGACCGGGGCAGAGTTTTGCGGAATTATTTGCCGAGCGCACCTCGTTGTACGAGCAGTACGCGGATATCACCATCGATTGCAGCCACAGCACACCGGAGGCGCTGGTTGATCAAATAATCGCGCGCTTGCCCGCTGGCGATTCGGCCAGGGACTGTGGAGCGAATCCCGGCGCCAGTTGATCCATCGATATTCCGATCATCAGAACAACGAAGCTTCGCACGAAGGAACGCAAACTGTTATGCGCTTTTCCAGGAGCGAATCAACCCGGCAAGGCGCAAGCCTTTCCTGCAGCTACCCGACGGCAACCGCTTTAGCTTTGGCGATATTTACACCCTGGCCGGACAATTTTCCACCCGCCTTGCCGGCGAAGTAGTCGAACCGGGAGACCGGGTGGTGGTGCAGGTGGCCAAATCCCCCGCCGCGGTGGCCCTCTACCTGGCCTGCCTGCGTATTGGCGCGATCTACGTGCCACTCAACACCGCCTAGCCCGCATCCGTCACCGATTGACGTGTAAGATGGCGAGTCGGTCGGTGCGCAGATCGCGCGAAAGGCGCGCAATCCATAGCCGTAGCTATGGTATGGGTAAGCGGCTCTCGTAATGGAAAGTGTGATGAGATGCGTGCCGAGCGGCCGCCAGAGCGCGCCAAAGCAAACCTGACACACTGCAATTAGATGAAGTCGGGTAGAGCGCTGATTTCATGGATTCTTCTCTGATTTGATGCTGTATCGGTGACGGATGCGGGCTAGACGCCCGCCGAGCTCGTTTTTTTCTCGATGACGCAGCGCCAAGGGTGCTGATATGCCAACCGGAAAAAAGCAGAGCGCTGAACTACGTCAGCACCGTACCGGCTATTGCCAATTTCATTTTCACACTCATCTTTGTTACCTCTACCGGTTTCCACTGCTTGTGCTGCGCCCTGTGCTTGCTCGGAAGCGGAGCGTGAATGCGTAAAGTTCAGACGGTGTGTGGCGGGTAAAGGGAAAAAGGTGCAAGGCAGTTTACGAAAGACACAGCAAACCATTATTACCTGTTGCCGCAGGAGATTTCACAATGCACCTAATGGATTCCTGCAGTGTATCCGCGACCGGCTGGCCGCGAACAGACTTCAGCAGATATTCGGCAGGCGTGGCATGAGCGGCAGGCTCGTTGCGTTTGCCAATCCGGCCTGCGCGCATCGCAAGTATCGATAACGACGCGTACGTGCGACTTTCTGGCAACGCACTGCCGGCGTGGACCGAAACCGGCGGGTCAATGCATTTTCATGGTCGGCCGTAAATTACCAGTCAACCACTGGGAGAAAACCTTCACGGCGGTCCGCGAAAATCCGTATAACGCCAGCAAGTGCATACGGTACAGCGATACATAGATGTAGCGAGCGATACGCCCGGACACCATCACGTCACCGGTCAGTCCGCCCATCAAATTACCCACCGCCGTGCTGGTGCTTAGCGACACCAGTGATCCAAAATCTTTGTAGTTATATTCAGGAACCGGCTTGCTATTGAGAACGCAGTCAATGGATTTCATCAGCAAAGACGCCTGCTGGTGCGCGGCCTGCGCGCGGGGGGGCACGCTCCGCTCGCTGTCTTTCATGGGACAGGCGGCACAGTCGCCAAAGGCGAAAATCCGGTCATCGAGGGTGGTCTGCAATGTCTGCCTGACGACCAGCTGGTTAATGCGATTGGTTTCCAGTCCGTCCAGCGTCGCCAGCACCGGCGAGCCTTTAATGCCTGCCGCCCACACTTTGATACTCGCCGGAATGAATTCGCCATCCGCGGTTTCCATCCCTTCCTTGGTAACCTTGCTGACGCGTACATTGGTAAGCACCTTCACGCCCAGCTTCTCGAGCTGCTTGTGCGCGCCCTCGGAGATTCGCTCGGGGATCGCCGGCAGGATGCGCGGCCCCGCCTCGATAACGCTGATCTTGACATCACGGTCTGGCTCAATCTGGTCCAGGCCAAAGGCCACCAGTTCCCGCGCCGTATGATGCAGTTCCGCGGCCAACTCCACCCCCGTCGCACCGGCGCCAACGATCGCGACGTTAAGCTGCCTTTCTTCCAGCTCCCCCTCATGGGTGTGTGCGCGCAGGAATGCCTGCAGCAGGCGCTGGTGAAAACGGTCCGCCTGTTTGCGGCTGTCCAGGAACACGCAGTGTTCCTCGACCCCCGGGGTGCCAAAGGAATTAGTCTCGCTGCCAATGGCGATGATCAGGGTGTCATAGTGAAACTGCCGACGCGGGATGAACTGGCGGCCCTCGTCATCCATAATCGGCGCCATGGTGACGGTCTGCTGCTCCCGGTTCACGGATTCCAGCCTGCCCAATCGAAACCGGAAATGATTCCAGCGCGCTTGCGCCATGTAACTCAGCTCGTCTTCCCCGGGATTCCGCTTTCCGGAGGCCACCTCGTGCAGCAGGGGTTTCCATATGTGAGTCAGGTTCGCATCGATCAGGGTAATCTGTGCAACCCTGCGTTTACCATACTTTTTGCCCAGCTTGGTCGCCAGCTCCAGGCCACCCGCGCCAGCCCCGACGATCACAATCTGGTGGCGGTCCTGGACGGGATCAATGATGCTGGTAGCCGTTTCCAGACCACCCTGCGCTGAGTTGCTCTCAGCCTCGCTAGCCTGTGCACTTGTTGAAGTCGTCACGACATGTATCTCCCTTTATTTATTATAGTTTGCGATCTGCTTTCGATTCGCCGTCCTCCTGCTCTTCTCCGAACACATCGGCGGCGACCAGTTCGAGCCACATTACGTTGACAATGCCAAAGCCCGCTGCCAACAAAACTCCCAGTATCCAGCTAAAGTACCACATACGCTATCCTCAACCTAAAAATGCAACCCCGTCTAATACAGGGTCTTGGACTGTTCCTCTACCTGTTTCACAGTAACCGTTCCCCGCAATTTGCTGAACACCCAGGAGGTATAGGCGACCACCACTGGCAACAAGACCACGGTCACCACCGTAAGCCACACCAGTGCCAGGCGCGAAGCGGTTGAGTCCCACACCGTGAGGCTGCTGACCGGATCCAGGTTGGAGGGCATTATAAAGGGGAACAGGGCAAACCCGGCGGTGGTACAGGTCGCGGCGATGAATACTGTGCTCAGGGTGAACGCACGACCGGGCCAGCGCCCGTACGTTGAATAGCACCAGGCCCCAATAAACGCGAGGATGCCCACCACCGGTGCGAGCTGCATCAAGGGATACTGTGAAAAATTAGCCATCCAGGCTCCCGCTACCACCGCCACCTCCTTGTTCAATGGATTGGATTGACCCATGGTGTCGGCGATGGAGACCAATTGAAAACCGTCGAGTTTACCCATTGCCCACGCCAGTATTGCGAACAATACCAGCACCACCGGCCCGAGCCGCTTGACCAGGCGCTGGGCCCGGAAATGCAGGAAGCCCTCGGTTTTCAACTGCAGGTAAATACCACCATGCATCACCAGCATAGCCAGCACGGCCACCCCGGTAAGCAAACCGAAGGGGTTCAGCAGATCCAAAAATCCGCCCCCGTAGCTTAGCCGCAGTTCATCGTCAAAGCGAAACGGGATGCCCAGGTACAGGTTGCCCATGACCACTCCCAGCAATACGGCCGGGACGATGCCGCCCGCAAACAGGGTCCAGTCCCAGGTGGCGCGCCACCGGGGCGACTCAAGCATGCTGCGAAACTTGAACCCGGCCGGTCGCAGAATGAGTGCAAACAGCACCAGGAACATGCCTACGAACAGACCGCTGAAGGCGGCCGCGTACACCCGTGGCCAGGCGGCAAAGAGCGCCCCGCCCGCCAGCACCAGCCAGGTCTGGTTGCCTTCCCAGGTGGGCCCGATACTATTGATAATGACGCGGCGCTCGGAATCGGTACGGGCGATGAAGGGCAGTATCGTGGTGACGCCCAGATCGAACCCGCCTGTCACCGCGAAGCCGATGATAATCAACAACATAAACACCCACCACGCGACGCGCAGCGTCTCGTAGTTGGCCAGTCCCATCAGGAAATCAATCATGCCGATAGCTCGCTCGGGGTCGGGGAGTCGGAGGGTTCGGCAGCCGGCGCGCCCTCCCGCTCATGGTAATAACGCCCGGTACCCAGACTGCTCGGGCCGAGCCGCGCATACTTGAACATCAGGTAAAGTTCCACCACCAGCAATGCGGTGTAAAACAACCCTAGCCCCAGTAAGCTGAACAGGACGTCCTTGACCGATACCGCGGACGCGGACAGGAAGGTAGGCAAGACCCCCGACACCGTCCAGGGCTGGCGCCCGTATTCGGCCACGATCCAGCCCGCCTCCGCGGCGATCCAGGGCAGCGGGATACTGTATACGACCACCCACAGGAACCAGCGCTGACTCACCACCTTGCGCTTGCAGGTAAAATAGAACGACACCACGAATATCAGCAGCATGAACATGCCGCAGGCGACCATGATACGAAACGCCCAGAACAGTGGCGCCACCCGGGGAATAGTATCCAGCGCCGCCTGGTCGATCTGCGCATCGGTGGCGTCGACGACATTGGGCGTGTAGCGCTTCAGCAGCAGGGCATAGCCGATGTCTTTCTTGTGGGTTTCGTATGCCTCGCGGGCCGCTGCCGTCTCGTTACCGGCCCGGATCTCCTGCAGCCCGGCATAGCCGAGCATACCATTGCGAATCTTAACTTTGTGCTCCTCGATCAGCTCCTTGATGCCCACCACCTTTTCCGACCAGGAACGGGTGGCGATCACGCCCATGATGTATGGCACGTGGACTCCATACCTGGTCTCCATGCGTTCCTGGTCGGGCAGCCCGACAACGGTAAATGAGGCCGGTGGCGGTTCGGTCTCCCACATCGCCTCAATCGCGGCCAGTTTGGTTTTTTGCACGTCGCCCAGCTCGTAACCGCTTTCGTCGCCCAGCAGGATAACCGACAGGATGGATGCCAGGCCAAAGCCGCCAGCCACCACGAACGAGCGCCGCGCAAACGGCAGATCCCGCCCCTTGAGCATGTACCAGGCGCTGATACCGAGGATAAACATCGAGCCGGTCACATAGCCGGCAGCAACCGTATGCACAAATTTGACCTGCGCCACGGGATTCAAAAAGACATCCGCAAAGCTGTTCAGCTCCATGCGCATGGTCTCGTAATTAAATTCGGCGCCGACCGGATGCTGCATCCAGCCGTTGGCCACCAGGATCCACAGGGCAGACAAACTGGTGCCGATCGCCAGCAACCAGGTGACCACCAGGTGCTGGATCCTGGTCAATCGATCCCAGCCAAAAAAGAACAGGCCGACAAAGGTGGCTTCGAGGAAAAACGCCATCAGGCCCTCGATCGCCAGCACCGGACCAAACACGTCGCCGACGAACTGCGAATAGTAGGACCAGTTGGTGCCAAACTGGAATTCCAGGGTGATGCCGGTCGCAACACCCATGGCAAAGTTGATACCGAACAACTTGCCCCAGAACTTGACCATGTCCTTGTATATCTGGCGGCCGGTCATCACATAAACCGACTCCATGATGGCCAGCAGGAAGGTCATGCCCAGGGTCAGGGGTACGAACAGGAAGTGGTACAGGGCGGTCAGGCCAAATTGCAATCGCGACAGGTCAACAACGAGCTCTGAGGTCATGGTTCAAACTCTCCTCGAGATTCTGGTCGTTCGGAGGTAGTGAGCAGTTGCCTGCCCAGCGCTTCCCTGTCATTGGAAACGGTCGGAGCGGAAAAAAAAGTGAACTTCAAAGCCAGAATGATCACCAGCTTAATCAGGACAATAATGAAAATTTCACGCCGCAACGACATCGCTTTCGTTACCTGCAAACAATCAATTAAATACGATTCAATAAAGGATGCGATGGTATGCTTCGCGGTTCTTTATTGCCGGGGGTGCGTCTGGCGTGGTCTTAATTGTCACGCTTGTCACCGTCTGTTTGTTCACCATTTCGACGTACTCTTTAACTGCCCAGGGGCTGTTACGATGCCTGAGGCAAAGAGTTCACGGTCATTCAGGATAAACGCCCTGAAGTTCCAAGTCTACCATTTATGCGATAGAAGGAACATACCGTTTGCCTCACCCTGCTACGAAGGCCCCCGCTAGCGGCACAATCCAGCGATTAACTATCCGGCTTCTGCAACGCTTTGATCTTTTCTTCCCTTTCAGCAATACGTTCCTTGATGCGCCTGGTTTCTTCTTCATCGGCGCCGCTCAAGGCTGCTTCATACTCCTTGATCTCCGCCAGCAATACTTCCCTGTCTTTTTCAATTTTTTCCGCTTGCTCGGCCTTGTCAAACACGAGTTCTTCAACACTCGCGGCGGCCGGCGCGGCTTCCTGAGCGGGCGTGGCAGGCATGATTTTCAGATCATCCGGTACGCGCCGCTGGTTCATAAAG
>CAMYKE010000114.1 GCA_947258895.1 uncultured Pseudomonadales bacterium
TTGCCGTACTCAACATCCTGGCGCGGCTTGGCGCGGGCTTCGATATCGTGTCCGGCGGTGAGCACGAGAGGGTTGTGGCCGCCGGGGGTGATCCCGCCAGGGTGATATTCTCCGGCGTCGGTAAACGCCGCGAGGAAATAAATCGCGCGCTGGAGGTCGGCGTACATCGCTTTAACGTGGAGTCTCCCGCCGAACTCGAAACCATCAATGCCGTCGCCGCCGATCTGGGCAAAGTGGCACCGATCTCGGTGCGGGTGAATCCCGATGTGGACGCGGGCACGCACCCCTATATTTCCACCGGCCTGAAGGAGAACAAGTTCGGCGTGGACATCGCCGTGGCCCCGGCCCTGTACCGGCGCGCCGCGCAGCTGGAGCACGTGCAGATCAGGGGCGTCGATTGCCATATCGGCAGCCAGCTGACCGAGCTCGACCCATTTCTGGACGCACTGGAGCGGGTACTGGCACTGGTCGAGACGCTGGCCAGGGAAGGTATTCGGCTTGAGCACCTGGACCTGGGGGGTGGGCTGGGGGTGCCCTACGCCGACGAGACACCGCCTCACCCTCGCGAATACGCTGCTGCGATCGTCACGCGCATCGCACAGCATGATTTGAAACTGGTATTCGAACCGGGCCGTTCGATCGCAGCCAATGCAGGTATCCTCGTAACCCGGGTCGAGCTTCTGAAAAGCAACCAGGACAAGGATTTTGCGATCGTCGATGCGGCCATGAATGACCTGCTGCGGCCGGCCCTCTACGACGCCTGGCAGGATATCATTCCGGTGCGACCGCGCGCGGGGAATACCCGTAACTACGATGTGGTCGGGCCGGTCTGCGAAACGGGTGATTTCCTGGGCAAGGACCGGCAGTTGTGCCTGCAGCCCGGCGATTTGCTCGCGGTTCGCTCCGCCGGAGCCTACGGCTTTACCATGAGCTCCAACTATAATTCCCGCAATCGGGTGGCGGAAATCATGGTCGATGGCGACCGGTTTTTTACCATCCGTCGACGTGAAAACATCGCCGACCAACTCGCGCTGGAGAGCCTGCTGCCATGACGGGACCACAGCCCGGTGCGCCTGGCCAACCGCACGTTTTCTTTCCCGGGAAGCGCCTGCAAATGTTGCGCCTGACGAATGGTGGCCGGTAGCAGAATGTTCCTGAAATTTACCAAGATGCACGGTTGCGGTAACGACTTTATGGTCGTCGATCTGGTCAGCCAGTATGTCAAACTGCGTCCGCAGCTGATTCGCAAATGGGGTGACCGGCATTTCGGCGTTGGTTTTGACCAGTTCCTGGTGGTTGAACCGCCGCACAACCCTGAGGCAGATTTTCGCTACCGCATTTACAACGCAGACGGTAGCGAAGTAGAGCAGTGCGGCAACGGTGCGCGCTGTTTCGCCCGCTTTGTGCGCGACAAAAACCTGTCGACCAAGGACCGATTGCTTGTCGAAACCAAAGCCGGCGAGATCGTACTCGAAATCGTCGACCGGAATCGCGTGAGAGTAGACATGGGTGTTCCGGAGCTGGAACCATCACGTATTCCCTTCGCCGCCGAGCAGCGATCTGTCGATTACGAGCTGGCAGTGGCGGGTGAACAACTGGACGTGAGCGCGGTGTCGATGGGCAATCCCCACGTGGTTACGATAGTCGAGGACATCGACCAGGCGCCGGTGGCAACCCTGGGACCGGCACTCGAACAGCATGAGCGCTTTCCCAACCACGTTAATGCCGGATTCATGCAAATCCAGTCACCCGCCGAGATCCGGCTGCGGGTCTATGAACGAGGCGCAGGCGAAACCCTTGCCTGTGGCACCGGCGCCTGCGCAGCGGTTGTTGCTGGCCGGTTGCGCGGCTTGCTGGATGAAGAGGTGGAAGTACATTTACGGGGCGGCACCGTTACCATCCATTGGCCTGGCGAAGGCCAGGCCGTTACCATTACTGGCCCCTGCACTAAAGTCTTTGAAGGAAGAATCTATCTATGAGCGACATGCCCGAGCCCTCCGACCAAAACCCGCCCACGACCGCGCCGGACGATACCCAGGTGGCAGACTATCTGAGGAACAATATCCGGTTTTTCGAGGAGAACCCGGAGTTGCTGGATGGGCTCGCTATTCCCCACAGGGCAGGCGGCAGTGTTTCGCTGATAGAACGGCAGGTAGCGTCATTGCGCGAAGAAAACACCCGCCTGAAACGCCAGCTATCCACGCTGATCAAACATGCGCATGATAACGACACGCTGTTCGGCAAAACCAGGGCGCTGTCGCTGCAACTTATGCAGACGCGGAACTATGATCAACTGCGCGAATGCATCGAGACGGCGATGGTAGATGAGTTCAACGCCACGGTATGCCGTCTGTGGTGGCTCGGCGCCAATAGTGAGCGTGCGCCGGCGCTGGAGCCCGGCGCGGTGAGCGATACGCTGACCCGAATGGTCGGGAAAGATGAAATTTTCTGTGGCCTGCTGCGAAAAGACGAGAGCGCCCTGCTGTTTGGCGAGCAGGCCAACCAGGCCGCCTCCGCGGCGGTGTTGACGCTACACCATGACGATGAATTGATTGCCGTGCTGGCGATTGCCAATGAGGATCGCGATTATTACCGCGACAGCATGGGCACCAGCATGTTGTCCTATATCGGTGAATTGCTAACCCAGGCCATGGTGATGCGTTAGATCTTTGTAAACACCAGATCCCGGACGCCGTGCCCCAACCGCTCGCCGCGGCGCTCAAACTTGGTGGCCGGCCGATAATGCGGCTTCTCTGCATAATTTCCCGTTCCGGCGGCATTCACCAAACCGCCCGCTGCACTCAATATCTCCAGCATATAAAAGGCATACGGTTCCCAGTCCGTGGCGGCGTGAAATTGTCCTCCCGGCTGCAGTTTGCGAAGCACCAGATCAATAAAGGCAGCTTGCACGATACGTCGTTTGTGGTGCCGTTTCTTGTGCCAGGGATCGGGGAAATACAGTTGCACCCGCTTCAGACTAGCGTCGGGGATGCAGGTTTTCAGCACTTCAATTGCGTCCGCGCGGTACACCCGCAGGTTGCGCAAAGCAGCGGCATCGGCGAGACGGAGCAAGCGGCCAACGCCAGGCTTATGGACTTCAATGCCGATAAAGTCGGTCTCGGGCGCGGCCGCGGCCATGCTGACTAACGAATCCCCCATGCCAAAACCGATCTCCAGTACGAGCGGCGCCGCGTGTGCGAATACCTGGCGCGGATCGATCAGCCCCGCCGCGAGTTCGAGACCGTACGCTGGCCATAAATCCGCATAGGCGCGCTGCTGACTCGGTGTCATGCGGCCGCCACGCAATACATAGCTTCGAATATCGCGGCGCGGGCGGCCTGCCGGGGTAGTAGCGACCGTATCTTTTGTCGGGTTATCGGCCGCCATGGTTTACTGCCGGGTAATGGCGACCAGCAGCGCCAGCCAGCCGCACAGGAACGCGACGCCACCCAGCGGGGTAACGGGTCCGAGCCATCGCAACTCGGTAAGCGCGAGCAAATACAGACTGCCGCTGAACAGCAGTACACCGGTAATAAACAGGTAGCCGCTTGCCTTGAGCGCGCCATTATCCGGGTACAGGTGCGCCAGGATGCCAACCAACAACAACCCCAATGCATGGTAGAACTGGTACTGGACGCCGGTCTGGAATGCCGCCAGCAGCGACTCGGATATTCGCGTGCGCAGCCCGTGTGCGCCAAAAGCGCCGAACAGTACGGCCAGCAACCCGAATATCGATCCCGCCAACAAGAACGTTTTACTCACTGCACCTTTGCCTCGTCTCCCTGCCAACCATCATGCAGGTTGCGTGATTATCCCACGCCTTCTCCAGTTCCCACCTCACTTCGGACACCCTTATCGGGCCGACAGCGGACTTTCAGCGCCAGGCTATCCGACCACCGCCACGTAAACGAGAACAACGCCACACTCACACCGCTGCGCGCACTGCCCGGCGCGCCAATAAAAAAGCCGTTGGCAATTTTGCCAACGGCTTTCCATTTCAATTCGCTAAAGTCAGGCTTCCATTGCCATCCTGATTTTCTTCATCGCGTTCTTTTCCAACTGCCGAATGCGCTCCGCAGACACGTCGTACTTGTCCGCCAACTGGTGCAGGGTGGCCTTGTCCTCGCTTAACCAGCGTTGCTCGAGAATATCCTGGCTGCGGTCGTCCAGCTGTTCGATCGCGGCGCCCAGGCGTCGATTTGAAGATTCCGCCCAGTCCTGTTCCTCCAGCAGCAGTACCGGATCACTGCGTTGGAGTTCGAGGTAGTTTGCCGGAGCCTGGAACGACTTGTCATCATCGTCATCGACGGACATATCGAAGGACGCGTCATGGGCACTAAGCCGGCCTTCCATTTCCCGTACTACGCGAGCTTCAACGCCAAGATCCGCGGCGATCGTGTCGACTTCATCATTGGTTAACCAGGCGAGGCTTTTCTTGGCGCCGCGCAGGTTAAAAAACATCTTGCGCTGTGCCTTGGTGGTAGCAATCTTCACGATCCGCCAGTTACGCAGGATGAACTCGTGCATCTCTGCCTTTATCCAGTGCACCGCAAAGGACACCAGGCGCACGCCTTTTTCGGGGTTAAAGCGCTTCACGGCTTTCATCAAGCCGACGTTGCCTTCCTGGATCAAGTCCGCCTGGGACAGGCCATATCCGGAATAACTCTTGGCGATATGCACGACGAAGCGCAGATGCGACATAACCAGCTGCCGCGCAGCATCCAGATCCTGATCATAGTAGAGCCTTTCGCCCAGCTCGCGTTCCTGTTCTACCGTTAAAATGGGGATGTTCGACACGGTCGCGATATAGGCAGCGACGTTGCCGCCCGGCGCCATGTTATCCACAGTTTGCAAGTAGTTCATGCAGTTACTCCATAAAAATCGGGGCAAGATATTAACATTCTTTTCTAGGACTGCCAATAGTATTAAAAGTTTGCAGTGATGCGAATTTTTGCAACGCATCAACGGGGTTCAATTGCGGCCAGGTGCCGCCCTACGGCTAGCCAGGCACCGATCACGCCTAACAGCCCGCTGAGCAGCAACAATAGCACGGTATACGCAAAACCCAACCCGGACAGATCAAAATCGCCGCTATAGGCGTGCACCAGGCGATCAACCGGCCCACGCAGCCAGAGCAGCACCAGGCTAATAAGCGCCCATGCCAAAATACCCCCGCCGAGCCCGTACCAGATACCCGCGTACAGAAATGGCCTTCGCACAAATGCGTTAGTGCCGCCAACCAGCTTGATCACCACGATTTCCTCGCGCCGCGATTCGATCGCCAGACGAATCGTGTTACCGATTACCAGCAACACCGCGATGGACAGCAACAAACCCAGCATCCACACCGCGCGCTGGCCCAGCGCCATCAAGCTGTATAGCCGCTGCACCCATTCCAGATCCAGTTGTACCTGTTCGACCGCATCGATCTCGCGCAATTCTTCGAGCAACTGGCGGGCGGCGGCAATGTCCGGGGTTGCGCTAGCCGGTTGCACGATTATCACCGCCGGTAGCGGGTTTTCATCGAGGTATTCCAGTGCTTCGCCAAACCCCGACCGCTGGCGAAATTCCGCCAGCGCCGTAGCACGGGAAATGTACTCGGTTGTCCTTACATCAGGCCGCTGCTGCAGCTGCTGAGCCAGCGAGCGGCCATCTTCCTCACTCACATCCAGCCGCACATACACCGAAATTTTTACAGCGCCATCCCAGCCGGCGCTGAGTTGCTGGACATTTTGCAGGAAAACAAACAAACCGGCCGGCAGGGCAAGCGCAATCACAANNNNGTCCGCAGAAGCCGCTGCAGGCTGGCCACCGCCACCACGCGATGGTTGGCGATATACCCGCGCAGACGATCGCTGGTATTGATACGCGACTGGCGCGCACCGCTTTCCTTGCGCCGCTCCGGTCGCTTCGATTTTTCTGCACGCGGATTGGTACTCCGCTCCTGCCCCTGCCTAGGCCACACCCTGCAAACCTCCATACAATCGGATGGCGCGGCGGGCGCCCGGGACCGAAACAGAAAAATTAACGGCCATCGGTAATCATCCGCCCCTGTTTCAGGGTCATGATGCGGCGCTTCATGCGCGCGATCAGCGACAAGTCGTGGGTTGCAATCAATACCGAGACCCCGACCTGGCTAAACTGTTCGAACAGGTTCATTATTTCGACGGAGAGTTGCGGGTCGAGGTTGCCCGTCGGCTCGTCCGCCAGCAGCAGCGCCGGTTTATTTACCACCGCCCGGGCGATACCGACCCGCTGTTGCTCACCGCCGGACAGCGCCAGCGGATTCAGGTTTTCTTTGCCCAGCAGGCCCACCTTATCCAGCGCCGCGCGCACGCGGCGCCCGATATCACGCGGTTGGGCGCCCGCAATCACCAGCGGCAACGCGACATTGTCGTACACGTTGCGATCGAACAATAACTGGTGGTCCTGGAATACCAGCCCGATATTACGCCGGTAATAGGGAATCTGACGGCGGCGAATCCGGTTGAGGTTCTTGCCGGACACCAACACCTGGCCCCGCGATGCCCGCTCGATCAACATGATCAGTTTCAACAGGGTGCTCTTGCCCGCCCCCGAGTGCCCGGTAAGGAACGCCATTTCACCGTCATCCAGCCTGAAGCTGACCTGGCTCAGCGCCTCGAAACCACTGGCGTAGCGCTTGCTGACATTCTCGAAGTTGATCATCGCGGCTGGCGTGTCACTATCCGGTCACAGGCAGCGGCTTATTCAAACAACGCTTCAACAAACTGCCCTGCATCGAAGGGTTTCAAATCATCGATCTTCTCGCCAACCCCGATAAAGCGAATTGGCATCTGCAACTGCCGGGCGATCGCGAATATCACGCCACCCTTGGCAGTACCGTCAAGCTTGGTCATGGTGATCCCCGAAACACCA
>CAMYKE010000115.1 GCA_947258895.1 uncultured Pseudomonadales bacterium
TATCGGTGCCGAAATTGCTGGGTACCGTGCGCTTCCAGCATGATGTAAGTGAGCTGGAGCAACTGCTGGAGACCCAGCAGAATTTTGTGATCAAGCCGTCCCAGGGCAGCGGCGGCAAGGGCATACTCGTCATTACCGAGCGCGATCATGACCTCTTTTTCAAGTCCAGCGGGGATATGGTGAATCACAGCGACCTGGAGCGCCATGTCTCAAACATCCTCAGCGGTCTTTACAGCCTGGGTGGGAAAACGGATGTCGCGATGATCGAGGCGCTGGTCAAGTTTGACCCGATATTCGCAAATTACAGCTATGAGGGGGTGCCGGACATACGCGTCGTGGTGTACAAGGGCTACCCGGTGATGGCGATGCTGCGCCTCGCCACCCATGACTCCGACGGCAAGGCCAACCTGCACCAGGGTGCGGTGGGCGTGGGGATTGATTTGGGCACCGGGCGGGCGTTGCGTGCCGTGCAGTACGGGCGCCCGGTTAGCCGTCACCCGGATACCCGGGCGGAGCTGGACGCCATTGCCATTCCACACTGGGATCGGATGCTGCCGCTCGCCGCCGCTTGCTATGACATCACCAGGCTGGGTTACCTGGGTGTCGATATCGTTCTCGACCGCGAACTCGGCCCGATGATCATCGAGCTTAACGCGCGGCCCGGCCTTGCGATCCAGGTCGCCAATGGCACCGGCCTGGTACCGCGTCTCGAAAAAATCGATGATCTGACCAATTCCCATGTCAATGCGCAGCAGCGCGCACTGTTCAGCAAGTATGAGTTCAGCAAGCAGTTGGCCGAGATTGGATCAAGCGACACAGTTGCGGCGCCCTTGCAACTGGCTGCGGAAAATCCGCGATCCTAACTGCGCACCTTCACATAGCTGCCGGGCGCATCCTCGAGCACTTTTAACTTGCCGTCTCCGGGGATACGGGCAGGCACGCGTTCCGCGTCCTCTCCCATTTGATCGCGCACCCAATCGTCCCAGTTTACCCACCATGAGCCTTCGTGTACCGTCGCCTTTTCCAGCCAGTCATCAGCGCTCAGGCTGGCCGGATCGGGACCGGTGAAGTAGCCGTATTTATTGGCCACCGGCGGATTGACCACCCCGGCAATATGACCCGATTTACCGAGCACGAAGGTGATGGGCCCCGTGAACAGTTTGGTGCCCAGGAAAGTGGACTTCCACGGTGCGATATGATCGTCCTGAGCGGAAATGAAGTAGGTGGGAGTCTTGACCTTTGAGAGGTCAATATCCACCCCGTCGATCGTCAACCCGCCAGCGTTCTTGAACTTGTTTTCATGGTACATGCAGCGCAGGTAAGTGCTATGCATCCTGGCCGGCATACGGGTCGCGTCCGAGTTCCAGTACAGCAGATCGAATGGGAACGGCTCCTTGCCCATCAGGTAGTTATTGATAAAAAATGACCAGATCAAGTCATTGGAGCGCATCAGGTTAAACGTCATCGCCATGTTCCGGCCATCATGGTACCCAAGCTTGTTCATGGCCTCCTCAAGGTCCTGCAACTGCGGCTCATCGACGAACACTCCCAGGTCGCCCGGATCGGAAAAATCCAGCATCGTGGTAAAGAAACTGGCGGAGGCAATACGCGAGTCGTTGCGTTCTGCCATTAGCGCCAGGGTCGCCGCCAGCAGGGTCCCGCCGATGCAATAACCAATCGCATTGACCTGCTCTTCGCCGGTCGCATCCCTGACCGCGTCCAGCGCCTTGAACACGCCCTCCATCACGTAATCGCCAAAGTCGACGTCCCGGTAGCTCTCATCCGGATTTATCCAGGAAACCACGAACACAGTATGGCCCTGGTCGACCGCCCATTTGATCAACGAGTTCTTGGGTTGCAGGTCAAGCACGTAGAACTTGTTAATCCAGGGTGGAATGATCAGGAGCGGGCGTTTGTGCACTGTCTCCGTAGCAGATGCATACTGTATCAGCTGCATCATGCGGTTCTGAAACACGACTTTCCCGGGCGTGGCCGCGACATTGGTGCCCAGTTCAAAAGCCTCCAGATCGGTCATGCGAATACGCAGTTCGCCCTTCTCGGTATCGAAATCCTTGAGAAAGTTCTGGACACCCTTGACCAGGTTATCGCCCTTGGACTGAATTGTCGCTTCGATCACTTCCGGGTTTGTCATGACAAAATTGGAGGGCGACATGGCATCGATAAACACCCGCGTATAAAACTCGGCCTTGGCTGCCGTTTTTGGATCATCATGTTCAACTTCGGCTACCAGGGACTGGATGGTATCTGCCGCCACCAGATAACTGTCTTTTACATAATCGAAGAACGGATTCTGCTCCCAGCCCTCATGCTTGAAGCGCTTGTCATAGGGCTTTTTGGCCCCTTCTTCATCAGCTTGGTCATTGCCCATCATCTTGGTGAAAGCATCGGCCCACAGGTCAATATGCTTGTCCCACGTCGCTTTCTGAGCTTCGATAAACTTGTCCGGCTGTTGCATCATGGACAGAGTCACTTCCAGGAATGCAGCCCCGACCCCCGCCGGATCCCACTTGAACATTTTGGTGTTGGCGGGATTATCCAGGAATTTCTGCATCAGATCGTGCGATTGCTCGGCAGCATTGACCACTGCTTCCGTCAGCTTCTCCGAATCAAATTCCGGACTGAGCTTGGCTGAAATGTTGTCCACGACTACCCTCCCTTCTGGCTTGTTCTGATTTTCAATGCGGGCCGGATGCCCCCTGCGGGCGCAGGAAAACTGCGGTACACACCATGGCATAAATTTGCGGCTGCAACCATAGCATATCCTAACACTTGCCTGATACCTTTGGAATTTTCAGGATCCGCGAATAGTCCTTTCGACGCCTTCAATTCTCAAAGGCTGTCGATATTTCTTTTTTTTGCTACAATCGCCGCCCCTTGGCAAGTCCGGGTTAGGCGTACGTGAGCAAAGACCGAATCTATTCGAATCCGCAGGAAACTGGCCCGTTTACCTTCGATGCCCGGGTCGCGTCCGTATTCAGTGATATGATCGAACGCTCGGTCCCTGGCTACGGGATGATGCTGGAAATGATCGGGTTAATCAGCCGCGAATTTGTACGCCCGAAAACCCGCTGTTACGACCTCGGCTGCTCGCTCGGAGCCTCGACACTTGCGATCGTCGACAAGCGGCAGGACGTGCATGTGATCGGTATCGATAACTCGCCGGCAATGGTCGAGCAGTGCCGGACTGTAATCGCTACCGCCAACCCCGAACACTCCATCGATATTCGTTGCGAGGATGTTTGCGATTCCAGCATCGATAACGCTTCCCTCGTAGCAATGAACTTTACGCTGCAATTTATCAAGCCCTCCCTGCGCGCAAACCTGCTGCGGAAGATCCATGACGGAATGAACCCCGGCGGAGTATTTCTCCTGTCGGAAAAAATCACCGATCCGGACCCGGCGATCGATGCACTGCTACGCAAATTGCATCACGACTTCAAAGGCGAACACGGCTACTCGAAGCTGGAAATTGCGCAGAAGCGCGATGCCCTTGAAAACGTGCTGCTACCGGATGCCCTTGGCAATCATCAGCGCCGCCTCCGGAAGGTCGGATTCACCTGTGTCACGCCCTGGTTTCAATGCTTAAATTTTGTATCAATAATAGCTATTAAGTGATTAATTTTAATAGTTTTTATCGCTCTATTAGAGAAACCCCTCTAACCAGTTTCGAGGAAGAGTTGCGATCCGCGCTGGAGCGCCGCTTCAGCGTCCGGCCGCATGGTGAACTGCCCGCCTGGAACCATGCGCTACAGGCACTTCCGAATATACCACCCGACCAGGTTGACCTGAACGGTGCCGCGGTGACCGTCGGCTCGGCCAACCAGCTCTCCGGCCAACAGCGCGATCAGCTGCTGCAGTACCTGCAAATGCTGCATCCCTGGCGCAAGGGACCCTGGTCCCTGTTCGGCATCGAAATCGATAGCGAGTGGCGTTCCAACCTGAAGTGGGAGCGTATTGTGCCGCACCTGGCGCCGCTCAGCGGACGCCTGGTACTGGACGTAGGATGTGGCAACGGTTACTACGCCTGGCGCATGCTGGCCCAGGACCCAAAACTGGTGGTGGGGATCGATCCATCGTTGAAATTCATGATGCAATTCAGCGTCTTCAAGCGCTATTTGCCAGAGCTACCGCTCGAGTTTCTGCCGCTGCGCGATGATGAGTTACCGAGCCGCATGCAGGCGTTCGACACCGTGTTATCGATGGGCGTGCTGTACCACCGACGTTCGCCGTTCGATCACCTGGAACAACTGCGCCACTGTTTGCGAAGCGGCGGCGAACTGGTGCTCGAGACTTTGGTGCTCGAGGGCGCCAGCAATGAGGTGCTCGTGCCGCGAGATCGTTACGCGCAAATGCCCAATGTCTGGTTTATCCCTGGCTGCGATACCCTCGCCGGTTGGCTGGAACGCGCCGGGTTCTGCAGCGTGCGGTGCGTCGATGTTTCCGCGACGACCACAGCGGAGCAACGCGCTACCGACTGGATGCGGTTCCAGTCGCTGCACGATTACCTCGACCCGCATGATCCCACCCGCACCATCGAGGGCTACCCGGCGCCATTGCGTGCAACCTTTGTGGCTACCAGGTCTGGCAGCTAGCGCGCGTCCGGCAGGGAGGCGCGGTGGCACACTCGAGCGGGAACTGAATACCATAGCATGCGGCTTCGGTCGAACGCGGGCACACCGGTCGGTACCGAAACGTCAACGCAATTACCCGGTCTCGAACGCACCAGTACAGTGCGACGCACCAAATCCGCACAAACCTTCCCGCGTCCTGCGCTGCGTTTAGCACTCGCCAGGATCGTAATGGCAGCAGAAGTGGCCGGCTGTCCGTCTCCAGAGCATGGTATACTGGCCGCTCGTGTCGGACATGACCTGCCCGGAGCAATTTACGCGAAATTTTTACGGGAATGGTGCGATTCTTGCAACCCCATGCTCGTCAAACGCGAAACGCACCAAATTGACCATTTCATTAGATTACTCACCCGATACTGGAGGGACTGGACATGAGCCGAAGCGCAGCACGCTCACAAGCGGTTTTTGAAATCACCACTGGCGAACCGGCGGAAGCTGATAAACCGCTATCACTCGAACAAATCTGGGCCGCAGATGTTTTTAACCTGGTAAAAATGGAACAAGCCTTGTCGAAAAGCGCGTTCAAGGCGATGAAAAAAACCATGGAGACCGGCGCCGCACTTGATGCCGATGTGGCGGATGACGTCGCAGCGGCCATGAAAACCTGGGCGATGTCAAAGGGCGCCAACTACTTCGCGCACGTCTTTTACCCGCTGACCGGGGCGTCGGCTGAAAAGCACGACAGCTTCATCGTCACGGAATCCAGCGGCAAGGCCGTCACCGAGTTTAATGGCAGCCTGCTCACCAAGGGAGAGCCCGACGGTTCATCCTTCCCCAACGGCGGTATTCGCCAGACCAACGCAGCCCGCGGTTATACCTTCTGGGATCCGACCAGCCCGGCATTCATCCTCGATACGAAGAATGGCGCGACCCTGATTATTCCTTCGGTTTTTGTTTCCTGGACCGGCGAAGCACTGGACAAGAAGGTTCCGCTGATGCGCTCCAACTCTGCCATGAATGCAGCAGGCACCAGGGTGCTGAAGCTGATGGGCGAAACCAAGATCGAGCCATTGAACTCGAGCTGCGGTGCAGAGCAGGAATACTTCCTGGTGGACGCAAACTTCGCGAACATGCGCCCGGACCTGTTGCTTGCCGGCCGCACCCTGTTTGGCGCCGCGCCCGCCAAAGGTCAGGAATTCGACGACCATTACTTCGGCGCGATCCCCGAACGTGTCCAGGTGTTCATGGAGGCGGTGGAAGAAACCCTGTACCGCCTCGGTATCCCGGCCAAGACACGCCACAACGAAGTGGCGCCTGGCCAGTTTGAGATTGCACCCTACTTCGAAGCGGCCAACGTGGCCGCCGACCACCAGCAAATGCTGATGACGGTGCTGAAGAATACGGCCAAAAAGCACGGTTTCGTCTGCCTGCTGCACGAAAAGCCATTTGCCGGAATAAACGGCTCCGGCAAGCACGTCAACTGGTCTGTCGGGAACTCCACCCAGGGCAACCTGCTTGACCCGGGCGCCACACCCCATGAAAACCTGAACTTCCTGTTGTTTTGCGGAGCCGTGATCCGCGGCGTTCATATATATGGCCCGTTGCTGCGCGCCGCAATCGCCTCCGCCAGTAACGATCACCGACTGGGGGCCAATGAAGCGCCTCCGGCAATCCTGTCGGTCTACCTCGGCAGCGAAATCGAAGGGATATTTGAGCAGATCAAATCCGGCTCCCTTGACGGCGCCGGCGAATCCAGCATCATGGATCTCGGACTGTCGCAGATCATCCCCTTTGCGAAAGACTCCGGCGACCGCAACCGCACCTCACCGTTCGCGTTCACGGGCAACCGTTTCGAGTTCCGTGCCGTTGGCTCACAACAATCGGTCTCCGGCCCGCTGATCGCCATGAATACCATGCTCGCGGATTCGTTAAACTGGATCGCTGACCAGCTCGAAGCGGAACTGGCGAAGGGTACCGACATCCCCGCCGCCGTGGTCGCAGTCCTGAAAGACCTGATGGTCAATCATGGCAGTGTCATTTTTGGCGGCGACGGCTATTCCGCCGAATGGCACAAAATGGCGGTGGAAGAGCGCGGTCTCAAGAACCTGCCAACGACCGCAGACGCCCTGCCTTACCTGCATGACGAGTCCATCAAGGAACTGTTCAAATCAACCGGCGTGCTGTCTCCCGTAGAACTGGAGAGCCGCTACGAGGTGTACTCGGAAATCTATATCCTGTCGATCGCTGTCGAGGCAAAACTGGTGATCGAAATGGCCAGGACGATGATCTACCCCGCCGCGATCGAGTACCTGTCAGAGCTTACCGCAACCGGCTCCGGCGCCGCAGCAATGGGTATCGAACTGGATACCTCCACCGCCAAGGTCATCGCCGCGGAAGCAAACGCGATGCTGACCTCGGTCGCCGCACTGGAACAGGTCGCGGTGAAAGAGGATTTCGCATCCACGGACGAGCATATGCAGTTCTGCGCGACCGAAATCCGCAGCCTGATGGATGAAGTGCGCGTGCACGCGGACGTGCTCGAATCGGTCGTTTCCGATGCCAAATGGCCGCTTCCGAAGTACCGGGAAATGCTGTTCATCAAGTAGTCGGCAATCCCTCACCCGGCAACGGCAAGGTCGTGCAGCACGCATGGCCTTGCCCCCTCCTACTGTCTGGGGGCATTCCGCATACCTCATTCCTCGCCAACCGGCGATACCGGCGCTGTGGCGGTGTAACGGCCCCGCCAACGTTTCGGCACATCTCCAGCAATCACATATAATTACCCGCGACCCACCCCGTTGCGTTAGAATTCAGTTGATACGCAAGCTCAGGGCGCACGTCTACTCGCCCGCTTGCCAGTAGACTTTCAAGAGGTGTTCCTATGACCGGATTCCTGGTATTGCTTGTAATCCTGATTTGCCTGGCCTACCGCCGCGCAACCCTTCCCATCGCCAGCCTGACCTTGCTGGCTACCGCTCTGTTGTTTGCCACCAGCGATTTTTCCGGTCCGGTGACGACCCTGCTGGCCTTCGCCCTGACCGCGGTGACGGCGGTGCTCGCCTACCAGCCCATGCGTCGCGCCCTGGTCAGCGACCCCGCGCTGGCCTGGTTCCGCAAGGTACTACCCAGCTTGTCGCAAACCGAACAGGAAGCGCTCGATGCCGGCACCGTGTGGTGGGATGCGGAGCTGTTTTCCGGAAATCCGGATTGGCAGCGCCTGCTGGCTACCCCGGAGCCGCGTCTCAGCGAAGCGGAGCAAGCCTTCCTGGACGGCCCGGTGGAGGAACTCTGCCACATGCTGGACGACTGGCAGATTCAGCAGGACGGCGACCTGCCGCAGGAGGTTTGGCAATTTCTCAAGGAACACCGCTTCTTCAGCATGATTATCGCCAAGGAATACGGCGGCCTGGATTTCAGTCCCGCGGCAAACTCGGCGGTCGTCATGAAACTGTCCACCTGCAACCTCACTGCCGCGATCACCGTGATGGTGCCCAATTCGCTGGGACCCGGTGAACTGCTCTCCGAATTTGGCACCCAGCAACAACGGGACCATTACCTGCCACGCCTGGCGCGGGGCGAGGACATTCCCTGCTTTGCATTGACCTCCGCCACTGCGGGCTCCGACGCTGCCGCCATGCCCGACACCGGCATTGTCTGTAAAGGAGAGTGGGAAGGCAGCGAAGTCCTCGGCCTGCGGGTGACGTGGGACAAACGTTACATCACGCTAGCGCCGGTAGCCACGGTACTGGGCCTGGCGTTCCATGCCTACGATCCCGACCACCTGCTGGGCGAAGAGGAAGACCTCGGTATCACCTGTGCGCTGATTCCCACGGCAACGCCCGGGGTCTGGACCGGCAATCGCCATATGCCTATCGGCAGCGTATTCATGAACGGACCAACCCGCGGCAAAGACGTCTTCATCCCCTTCGATTACATCATCGGCGGCCAGCAGCGAATCGGCGAGGGCTGGCGGATGCTGATGCACAGCCTGGCCGCCGGACGCGCGATTTCATTACCCGCGCAGGGCGTCGCCGGCGGCAAATTTGCCGCCCGGACGAGTGGCGAGTACGCGCGTATTCGCAAGCAATTCGGCATGCCTATCGCATACCTCGAAGGGATCGAGGAGCCGCTGGCGAGAATCGCCGGCACCGCATATCGCATGGATGCGGCACGCCTGATGACGCTTTCTGCATTGAGCATCGGCGAAAAACCCGGCGTCCTCAAACGCCTTGAGGAATGCGTCCTCCCGGTAGGCGCCGCTGATGCAACCGCTCCAAAGGTCAGGGTCGCCCTGCATTTCTTCGGGGACCTCCTCGTCGCTCACGATATCGCCTACCAGACAATACCGATCGCGATCACGGTCGAGGGCGCCAATATCCTGACCCGCAGCCTGATCATTTTTGGCCAGGGAGCGATCCGTAATCATCCCTACCTGCTGAAGGAAATGGCTGCTGCCGCGGCGGAGGAAACGGAGGATTCGCGCAACGCGTTTGACGATGCCCTGTTCAGCCACGTGGGCTTCAGCCTCAGCAATTTGGCGCGCGCGTTCGTGCTGGGCCTCAGCGGCGCGCGCCTGGTCAAATCACCGGTCAATTCCCGCACCGCACACTACTACCGACAACTGACGCGCCTCAGCGCGGCATTCGCTTTCGTCTCCGATATGGTGCTGCTGGCACTTGGCGGCAGCTTCAAGTTTCGGGAAAAGATATCCGGCCGTCTCGCGGATGTCCTCAGCCACCTGTACCTGGCCTCGGCGGTATTGAAGCGTTTTGAAGATACTGGCCGGCCGAAGGAAGATCACCCGCTGGTGCATTGGGCCATGCGTGACAGCCTCTACCAGATCCAGCTGGCACTGATCAACACGCTGCGAAATTTCCCCATCCGCTGGCTGGGGCAGGTTATCAAACTGATTATCTTTCCATTGGGCACGCCCTACAAGGAGCCCTCTGACACGCTGGGCAAGCACACTGCGCGGATTCTGATAACCGACAACCCTGCCCGCGACCGGCTCACCGAGGGTATGTACCTGGCGCAGGGTGACGACATCAAGGCCAAACTGTCACGCGCCTTCCAGGCCGTGCTTGAATCCAGCGCCGTGGAACGCAAGCTGAAAAAGGGCCTGAATGAAAACGTAACCTACGAGAATTACCGCGACCTGAGCGAAACAGCGATCGAACAGGGTTTAATCGATGCCAGCGAGGCGGAACTGCTAGCCACCGCCATGGAACTCACCCGCGAAGTGATTAACGTCGATGATTTCCCTCCGCAAGAGGTTGCAGAGGAGGTTCGCGCGGCGGCTACCAACTGACACCGGTCTGCGCCAGCAAAGCCGGTTTCGCAGCGAGTAAGGTGCCGC
>CAMYKE010000116.1 GCA_947258895.1 uncultured Pseudomonadales bacterium
ATGATGTACGTGATTTTCGACGAGGGACTCGAGGATGCGGAGTACATCAAGGCCCACACCAGGGGCATCGATGCCCTGCGCGAGGTGGTCAGGGCTTATGACCCCAAGACCGCGCAGAAGATATGCGGTATCGATGAGGATACGATTCGCAACGTGGCGCGCATATACGCCAGGTCGCCTGCGTCGATGGCGATCTGGACCATGGGCATCAACCAGAGCACCCACGGCTCCGACGGCGTTTGCAACATCAATAACCTCAACCTGGTCACCGGCAATATCGGCAAGCCCGGCGGCACCAGCCTGTCCATCACCGGGCAGTGCAATGCCATGGGCACCCGGGAATGGTCATCCTGTTCCGGACTGCCCGGCTACCGGTTACTGGAAAAGCCAAAGGACCGCGAGGAAATCGCGAATTTCTGGGGCATTGAGCCGGAGTTTTTCCCGGACAAGGCCGGTTTGAAGCAGACCGATATTTTTCCGGCGATTGAGACCGGCGAGATCAAGGGCATGTGGCTGGTCGCAACCAATCCCCTCACTTCGATGGCCAACCAGCCGCGCATTCGCAAGATAATGGAGAAGCTGGAGTTCCTGATCGTGCAGGACGTGTATGAAGACGTCGAGACTACCGAGTACGCGCACGTGTATCTGCCAGCCTCGGTATGGGCTGAGAAAGAGGGCTGCCACACCAATACCGAGCGCCGCGTCAACCTGACCCGTAATGCGCTTAAGCCCTACGCCAACTCCAAACCGGATTTCTGGATCTTCAACCAGATGGCCAGGCGTTTCGAGAATGGATCCAGGATTAACTTTCCGGAATCCACGGAGCAGGCCTTCGATGAAATGAAGGCATTGTCCAAAGGCACCGGGCGTACCCTGGATATCTCCGGCATGAGCTATGACAAGATTGAAGCGGCGCGCGGCATCCAGTGGCCGTACCGGGAAGATGCTGCCGGCCTGAAGGGTGAGCCGCGCCTGTACACGGATGGCAAGTTCCAGACCCCTGACGGCAAGGCCAACCTGATCACGGTGAACTTCGTCAATAACAACGAGTGCCCGGACGATGACTACCCGTTCTGGCTGAATTCCGGCCGGGTGGTGGAGCATTTTCATACCCGCACTCGCACCGGCAAGATCGGCAACTCCAACAAGTTCAGTCCCACTGCCTATATGGAGCTTAACCCGGATGCGGCTGCGGAACTGGGCGTCGAGCACCAGAGCTACGTACGATTGGTGTCGCGGCGCGGCGATGCGGTGGTGATGGTGCAACTCACCCAGCGAGTGCCGCGGGACATGGTCTTCATACCGTTCCATTACCACGATTGCGTGAATCGCCTGACCCTGGGACTCCTCGATCCGTATTCCCGGCAGCCGGCCTTCAAGCAGTGTGCGGTGCGAATCGAGGCGGTGGATCAGGCCGAAGCTGCACAGCTGAATTTACAACGCCGCGCATTTTAACGAGAGGTGAGCAGACATGTCGAAACCAGGCAGTAAGTACCATAACCAGATGGAACAGGTACCGGGTGACACGCTCGCAGGTGCGGGGGCGGCTACACCGCAGCGCGACGGTTCCACGTTATGGGAGGTTCGTACCCAGGAACAACCCTATGCCTTTTTGAGCGACAGGGACATCAAAGACACCAACCGCTATGGCCAGAAGATTGACCTGCTCGAACTTACCGAAAACAAAATGCCTGGTGAGCGCCCACTCTTTATCAACGACAACCCGGAAGTCGGCTGCAATCCCAACCGCAACAAGCAGCACGGGTTTTTCTTTACCGCGGACAACTGTATCGGCTGCCATGCCTGCGAGGCGGCGTGCAGCGAGAAGAACGAAAACCCCGCCCATATTGCGTTCCGCTCCGTCGGTTATGTCGAGGGAGGCACCTATCCCGATTACCAGCGCATGAATATTTCCATGGCCTGTAATCACTGCGACGACCCGGTGTGCCTGAAGGGCTGCCCGACCCGCGCCTATACCAAGCATGCGGAGTACGGCGCCGTATTGCAGGATCCGGAAACCTGCTTCGGCTGTGGTTACTGCACCTGGGTGTGCCCCTACAACGCGCCGCAACTCGACCCGATCCAGGGCCAGGTATCGAAATGCAACATGTGTGTGGACCGCCTCGAGGTCGGCTTGAAGCCTGCCTGTGTTTCCGCCTGCGTCGGCAACGCGCTGGATTTTGGCGTGATCGAGAATATTCCGGAAAACCGGGAGCAGGCCAAGGTCTCTATTCCTGGTTTCCCCGATCCGGAAATCACCCACCCGAATATCCGGTTCCAGCAGAAGAAAGAGCTGCCCGATGAGATGCTCCGCACGGACAGTGCGCCGGTGAAGTACCACAAGAATGGCAAGGGGGAATACAAGCCCGTGGTGGATCAGAAGCAGGGCAAGGCGCAGCACTGGAATATCAGCCGCCTGAGCTCGCGGGAAAATCCGCTGGTGCTGTTTACTCTGTCGGCGCAAGCAGCGCTGGGTGCCTTTGCGATTCCGTTCCTGGGGGCTATGCTCGGGTTGGAACCGTTCCTCGCATTCCAGCAAAGCGTGATGTATGCGCCGCTAGCGATATTTAGCTGGGCACTGATCGCCTTCGCCCTGTTCATGTCGACTACCCACCTGGGTAAACCGCTACGCTTCTATCGCGGTTTCAATAACCTGCGGCATTCGCCGGTATCGCGCGAGGGTCTGGGTATCGCATTGTTTATGGCGTTTCTGGGCCTGCATATAGCCAGCTCCCTGCCAGCCAATGCGCTGCTCCAGGATACCTGGGCAGCGATGTTCGGTATGGAACTGGGCGAGCTGCTGAACCCCGGCATACTGGCACAGTTGGCGACCGTAACCGGGCTATTGGCAGTGCCCGCCGGCCTGACCGGGCTCTATTACATGTATCGATGCTACCGCATTCCTGCGCGACCGTTCTGGAACCATTGGCAGACCGGCACCGCATTCGTGGGCAACATGCTGGCGCTGGGCGGATTGTTGGCAGGCGCCACCATCGTCCTGGCGTTGCTGGCAACGGGTGCAGAGTACCGCCTGGCATTGACCATTTGCGGCGCCCTGGTGGCGCTCGGTATCGGCCTGGAAGGCCTTGGCCTGGCGGCGCATGCCCGGGACCTGAACGGCGCGGAGCATGAAGGGGCGGCATCGCACTATGTGCAGGTCACGACCTTCGGTAAAACCTACCGGCTACGCAATGCGCTTTTGGCTTTCATTCTACTGCTGACACTCGGCCTGCTCGTTAGCGGCCCTGACGGCGTGGTGGGCGGCATCCTGTGGGCACTGGCCGGCGTTCTGGTGGTAACGACCAGCCTGATAGGCCGGGCACTGTTCTATGTACTGGTAATCCCGACCACCATGCCGGGTGCGTTCTTCTGGAAGAACAAGGGGTTCGAACAGCACGCTCGCGATGTCGGGTTGGCCAACATGCCCCAGGTCGGCGTGGTGATGGATCATCACTAGTCGTGAATTCTGCGACGGTAGTTCACACGGGTTAGATCCCGACGACTGACCGGGGAGGTTATTGATCCATCCCCATTGACCTGGATCATGCCAGGGGTCCGCGGTATTTTTCGCGGCCGGTGTACTGTGGTAGTCTCGCGTTTCTGATTGTTGCGGTACCTGGCGCGGAGCACTACCGGCACTATGACATTTATCACGCTGTTCCAGTGGGGTAGCGATCTGTGGGAAATCATCGGCTTGTCACTCGAGGTGAGCCTCAGCGCGTTGCTGATCGCCATGTTGCTGGGCCTGCCGCTGAGTGCGGTTTTGGCGATGACCCGGTTTCGAGGCCAGGAGTTCGTCAACGTCCTGACCAATACCCTGATGAGCTTGCCGCCGGTGGTGATTGGGCTGCTCGTGTATATGCTGCTTGCCCGCTCCGGACCCCTCGGGGTGTTTGGCCTGCTGTACACGCCCACCGCCATGGTCATTGCGCAGGTAATCCTGATCACGCCCATTATTGTCGCCCTCGGCCGCCAGCACCTCGAGCAGGAATGGCAACGCGTCGGATTGCAACTGAAATCCCTGGGGGTCGATAACCGGGGCGCGGTCCGCACCCTGTTCTGGGAGTGTCGCCTGCCGCTGGTGACCGTGATACTGGCTGCTTTTGGGCGGGCCATTGCCGAGATTGGTGCCGTCATGATCGTCGGCGGCAATATCGATCACCTGACCCGGGTCATGACCACCGCAATCGCGCTGGAAACCAGCAAGGGTAACCTGGAACTCGCGCTGGCCCTCGGTGCGGTGCTGCTCATTATCTCTTTGGCAGTGAACTTTGCTGTGCATTTGCTGGGCCGCTGGACCGAGGTGAGCCCGCAATGATGGAGTCTGAGTTGTTGACCCTGCAGGATGCGGGTTACCGTGCCGGTCGTCACGATTTGCTCTCCGGACTGGATATGGAGATCACGGCGGGTTCGTTTTCCATCGTGGTAGGACCCAACGGTGCCGGTAAAACCCTGTTTTTGCAGCTTTGTCATGGCCTGATCCAACCCACTCAAGGAATGGTGCGGTGGAGCACCGGGAACGGGCGACCACCGTGCCAAACCATGGTGTTCCAGAAACCGGTGTTACTGCGCCGCACGGCACTGGAGAATATCGGATACGTGTTGCAAGGCACAGCGCGCGGTAAACGCGCCGCCGCGGCGATGGCTGCGTTACGCTGGGCGGGGCTGGAATACCTGGCGGAGCGGCCGGCCTGGGTGTTATCCAGCGGCGAACAGCAGCAACTGGCACTGGCCAGGGCGCATGCGCTCGCGCCCGAGGTGTTATTCCTTGATGAGCCGACCGCCAATCTCGACCCCAATGCCAGCGTGCGCATCGAAGGCTTGATCCGGGCGATCCATGCCTCCGGCACCACCATTATGATGAGCACCCATAATCTGGCACAGGCGCAGCGCCTGGGGGATACCATCGCTTTTCTGAATGAGGGGCGGATCGAGTCTCATCAGGCGACCGCCGAGTTCTTCGAAACCCCGCGATCGCCGCTGGCGGCATCCTTCATACAGAGCGAGGTCATATCGCTGCAATGAAGGCTCGCCTGCTCAACTGCTTGCACGGCATTTCGCCAATGGCGTTGGTCATGGCGTCAGGGCTGCTACTGGCGGTAGTTGTCGGCGCGGTCGCGCAACCGGCGCCACCCGGGTCCACGACCCTGAAACTATTGTCTACCACCTCGACCGACAACTCGGGTCTGTTGGATTATTTATTGCCGCAGTTTGAGCGGGTGTCGGGGATTACCGTGCACGTAGTGGCGGTAGGCACCGGCCAGGCGCTGCGCGCGGCGCGTGATGGCGAGGGTGACCTGCTGCTGGTGCACGATGAGGAATCGGAGCTTGCCTTTCTCGAGGCCGGCTACGGTATATCGCGGGTTCCCCTGATGTATAACGATTATGTGCTGGCGGGCCCGGCGGCTGACCCGGCCGGTGTCGCCGGGATGGCTAGTGTTGCGGACGCGCTGCGGCAGTTATACGACGCAGAAGCGTTATTTTTTTCCCGCGCGGATGCACGTGGCAGGCAGCGGTGGAACAATCCGGCAAATTGGCGATGGGGCTGATGATCCCCAGCAATCGGTACCCCTGGGGAGAGCTGAATATTCGCGTCCTTTCTGCCAGCGCAACCTTGGTAAGCGGCGGATCAGACCGGTGGCAGATATAGCAGGCCTCTGCTTCGATATTGGTTTTACGGTCTACTTCCGATGTTAGATTTGAAAATTTTATCTGGCCCTCCTTATTGTAAATGCGAATGGTTTCGATCTCTTTTT
>CAMYKE010000117.1:0-4349 GCA_947258895.1 uncultured Pseudomonadales bacterium
AATTTCTGGACATTTTTCTTTACACTTAAATGAATATTTAAAGGCGCTCCGGAAGGATTCAAAGGCAGGGATCCCGTTATACTCGTAGAATTTAAATATGTCGTCTCTAGTGACTCGATCTGGATATTCACGATTCTCAAGTTGAATAATCAAATCTTCAGCTTTCAGAAAAGCCGTTATGTTGTTCCGCATTGGGCGTTTGTCTTTGTACTTTTTACCATCGTCCCAGTAAGACGCAAATGAGTTAACTTCTAACCTGGATGCACATAGCGATTCAAATTGATCGACTCTTAAGCAAGGTTTCGATATCAGAGAAAAGTCTTTGCTCTCTGACATTGATATGACCGCCTCCAACTCTATTGTGTCAATGGGAAATAGTCTTACGTACACAGGAATTAATGGCAGCCCATAGAACCCGATAGATAAGAAATCAGGATATCCTGATAATGTGATCGACGAGTAAATATCATAGCTAGCAGAGGTTGATCTGATTTTTTCATTAGACTCATAAGATCTGCCTGATCCAAAGGTTGAACATCCTGAGACGGTAATACAAAGAATGATTGCGAGGCTGTTCCTCAAAGAATTTGACATGATTGACTGATCTTGATCCGTAACTGAAGTTGAAAGCGATGGGCAATATACACTATTTCGTGCTTTTAGATGCTGTCTGATTCTTGCCCTCTTTATTTTCAGATTCTTTTTTGGTTCATCAACCGAACTGGGACAGCATCAGAAAGCGAAAAACCGGTGTGGGAAATCCAAGTCATAAGGCTGGGGTATGTTATTTGCGCTTTGGGTTGAACCACCAACGATTATAAATTTCGTGGCCTGTCAGGCGAGCCAATCAATGCTACCGGTTCATTTTTCAATGCAAATAGCGGGTCAATTTTCGTGCATATTTTGTCCCACCCCGTTTTAAGACTTTAGCCCTGGGCAAGGCCAGACCGGAGGTCGGAACGAACGTATTCAGTTTTCCGCATCACAGTCATGTGATTTATTACATGATTCACGATCAGCAGGTGGTGGTTTTCGGTGTGTTGCACAAGCGCATGGTGCCGCTTAATCACCTGGTTGATCGAGAGTTGATCTAACAAAACCGGTCGCGCGTGTCATCTTCCCGTTCGCACTTGGATTCGCCTTTGCTGCCACCATCACCGCCAGCACCGTCAAGGTGGGCCAAAGGCTCGGCCATGCCGCTATTGATCTCGAGCTGGGTGATCCACCTCGCGCTGCCATTCAGTCTGCACTCAACGTTAATCATGCTGCCGTTTGCAACGTTCTCTGCGCTTAGCATTGCGGTTACGGCGAATACCTTCAAGAAGTATCTGTAATATCCGAGTGATTATTTAACGTAAGCGTTGATTCATCGAAATTCAGTGCGTGCGGGACCTAATCAGCTTCATTCGTTTGCCATCGTCAACGTCGTCGCCTGGATGGTTGACGATGGTCTCGCCTTCCTGCAGGCCGGCCAGGATCTGGGTTAGTAAGCCGTTGCCCAGGCCGGTGGTGACTTCACGTCTTTTGGCGCGATTGTTCTCGATTACAAAAACAGCCCAGCCATCGTTATAGCGGAACACGCTGCTGGCGGGCACCTGCAGCACATCGTCCTCGTGCCACAGGATAAATTGTGCCTCCACGCGATAGCCATCGCCCAGACGTTGCCATTGTTCTGCAGGCGACGTGAAATCCGAGATGATCAAGACCCGTTGTTCTTCCACCCCCAAGGCGGAAATTTTGGTAAAGCCCACCGGTTCTATCACCCGCACAATTCCCTCCAGCGGTTTTTCGCCTCCCCAGCGGGCAAACAACACTGGCATACCCGGTTTGATCTGCACGGCATCCGCGGATAGAACATCCACCTCCACCTCCAGGGCCGAGGGGTTGCCCACCTCCAGTAGCGGGTCGCCGGTGCGCACCGGGCCCTCACATCGGTGTGCTACTTTGAGAATTTTGCCGGTGATGGGCGCGCGCACCGGAATCCGTTCCGCCGGCGCAGCGCTGGAAGTGGCGGCAGAGTATTCCAGCGTCGTGCGGGCGGCTTGCAGCTCATAGGTGGCCACTTGGACATTGAAGTCCGCCGAGCGCCTTGCCGCAGCGGTACGCTTTGACTCTGTCCGGGCCCTGTCGAAGGCATCGCGTGACACAAGGCCCTTATCGATTAGTGACCGCTGTCGTTCAAACTCCGTGGCCGCGAATTGTTCGGCTGCCGCTGCTGCGAGGGCTTCTTCCCTGGCGGCCAGCAGGGCCGATTCGGTAGCAGCAACTCGCGCTTTGGCCAGCGCACGACTGCGTGGATCCAGCACCTGTGGTTCCAGTGGAGTGATACTCAGCAACACCTCTCCCTGTCCAACCGGATCGCCCACATCCAGCGTCACGCGACAGGCAACTCCATCCACCGGAGCCGAAATGACATAACGAGCGATTACCCGAGTGCGGCCCTCTTCTTCAATAGTGACGGTCAAGGGCGCGCGTTTGACAACAACAGCCTCAACCAATACCGGTTGCGGCCAGAATCCCCACACCAGCAGCCCGGCAATCGATACGCCACATAGTGTGATAACAGGATGTTTTCGTATCAGGGCAAGCATCGGGTCACTCCGTGGTCTTGAGTACGGCTACCATATCGAGATGGGCCAGATTGCGCCAAATCATAATGGCGGAAATAATGGCTGACACGATCACCACCATGGCAGCAAACGCATAGACGTTCATGCCCAGTACCAGGGGTACACGGTACAGGTCAGTATCAAACTCGAAAGCCAGGTAGGCGCACAGGCCGTAACCGATAAGCAAACCCAGCGGAATGGCGACCAGTGTGAGCAGGGCCAGTTCCCCGAGCAGAATATAGGCAACTTCGGCACGCTTGAATCCCAACACGCGCAGACTGGCGAGTTCCCGATTGCGCTCCGACAGTGCGATGCGCATGCTATTGTAGACTACGCCAAAAGCAATGCTGCCCCCGAGCAGGGTGGTGATGAAAGTAAAAAACAGGATGGTTTCGGCGAGGGTATCGTAAAATGCCTTGATGGCCGATCGGTGCTCGACTACGCCTGCGATGCGCGGCATGCCCTTGAGCTGAGCATAGATGTCTCGCTGGTAACGCTCATCGACTTTCAGCAGCGCGCCGGACAGGGTGGGGCCTTCTTTCAGGAGACGATTCAATGCCTCGCGGCGCATGTAGACGTTGACACCCAGATACTGCTTTGCGGTACCAATCACCGGCACCTGCACTGTGGGCCGATTACCTTCCAGCATCTCGATGCCGAGCATATCGCCCGGTTGTATACGTAACAACTCGGCCAGGTAGTCGGTCAGGATTACCCCTTGCTGCGGGATGGCAATGACATTCAGCTCGGTATCGAGCAAGCGCATCAACTCGCCGTTGGTTTCGATGCCCTGCACCGAGGTGCGGTAGAAACGATGTTCAAACTGCAGCCTGGCCGGCACGACCCGGAAGCCTTCCACGTGCTCCACGCCACGCAGGCTGCGCAGGGAATACAGTGAACGCTTTGAAGTAGGCTCCGTATAATTGGCGATCAGATCCTCACGCTGACTCATCTCGTATTGTACCCGCACCATGTGATCGATCGCGCCTTCCTGAAAACCACCGATCATCATCACGCTACAGGCCATGGCAATGCCCAGGGTGGTCAGCAGCGACTTCAACGGCCGACGTTCGATGTGCCGCAATATCATCCGTGAGGGCTGTGAAATCCAGTGTTGCAACCCCAGGCGCTCCACCAGGGTTGCGCGATAGAGCGCCGGTGGTTCCGGGCGCATCGCCTGTGCCGGGGGTAGTTTGGCGGCATTGCGTACGGCGTAGAGCGTGCCAAGGATCGCCACCAATACGCTGATGAATGCGGCGGCAAAGACGACTTGCGGTCTGAGCACATAGATCATAAACGGCAGGCTGTATAAATGCATGTAGATGTTGCTCATGCCCTTGCCCATCCAGATCCCGGCGCCGATACCGCCCAGGACGCCAAGCCCTACAATCATCAGGACCAGTTTGGTGTAATGCAAGCCAACGGCAAAATCGCTGTAACCGAATGCCTTCAAGCCGGCGATTTGTTCGCGTTCCAGGGTGATCAAGCGGCTGATTACCACGTTGAGTAAAAACGCCGCCACGCCGAAGAAGATGATCGGGAACACGGTAGCGATGGTCTGTTGCTGCCTGAGTTCTTCGGACAAAAAGCGGTTGGACATTTGATCTTTGCGTGCATAGGCACCGATGCCCCCGTAAGGTGCCAACAGGTCGTCCAGACGGTCGATCACATCCTGCGCGTTGCTGTCGTCACTGAGCGTGAGAGTGACGTCGTTAAAGGCGCCATCCATATCGTAGGCGG
>CAMYKE010000117.1:4422-10166 GCA_947258895.1 uncultured Pseudomonadales bacterium
ACCCCGTAGCGCAGGTAATCGGGAAACATGGCCCCGGGAGCGATTTGATAGATGTATTCCGGCGACAGGGCCAGGCCGACTACGGTTAGGGCCTTGCGCCGGCCGTTAATGGTCGCACGTATTGTATCGCCCGCCTGTAAACCATGGGCATGCGCAAACTCTTCGCTGACCAATACCTCGTTATCGCGGCCCGGCTCCAGCAGCCGGCCGTTACGCAAGTAGATCTGGTTGAGAAGGCCTCGACCATGATTGGGCAAGGAAAGCAGGTGTCCACTGACCGGATCGTCGAAACCTGCGACATCCAGGTTCACGTAGGCGACCACCCGCGTCTCCACCTTGTCGACGCCGGCGATTTCCTCGATGCGTTTGATCAGCGACAGCGGGGCGCGCTTGAGTGACGCGAACACCTGGGCGAAGTGGTGATTACGATAATAGACTTCCCTGGTTTCATAGAGGGAATCGAGCGTGCTCAGCGACATAATGAAGATGCCCACGCCACCGACGATGACGAGCGCAATCGCCAGAGCCTGCATGCGCATACCCCACAGTTCGCGCCAGAGCTTTTTATCGATGGCTTTCACCGCGCCCGCTTACCAGCTAAGCTCGCGGGGAGCGAGTCTGGTCTCGTTGATACGCTCCTGGCTGATGCGCCCGTCAGTTAGGTGAATGACCCGGTCCGCCATTTGTGCAATAACGGCATTATGGGTTATCACCGCGGTCGTGGTACCTAGCTCGAGATTGGCGCGTTGCAGCGCCTCTAACACCACGACGCCGGTTGCGGAATCGAGCGCGCCCGTCGGCTCGTCGCAGAGCAACACATCCGGATTCTTGGCGATCGCGCGAGCGATGGCGACCCGTTGTTGTTCGCCTCCCGAAAGCTGCGCCGGAAAGTGTCCCATGCGTTCGGCCAGGCCAACCAATTGCAACGCATCCTCCGGCTGCATGGGATCCCTGGCGATCTCTGTCACCACCGCGACGTTTTCGCGGGCCGTGAGACTTGGAATCAGATTGTAAAACTGGAATACAAAGCCGACATGGTAACGCCGGTATGCGGTCAGCTCGCTCTCGCTGGCGCGGGTTAGATCGCGCTCGCCATAAAACACATGCCCCTGGGTTGGGGTATCCAGTCCACCGAGGATGTTCAACAAGGTGGATTTTCCACTGCCGGAAGCGCCCAGCAACACGGTGAACTCTCCGCTATAAAGATCCAGGTCCACACCGCGCAGAGCATGCACCTGTACCTCACCCATCTGGTATACCTTGGTGACACCATGGACATGGAACACCACGCCTTCATCCAGTGGCGCATGGACGGCTTGTTTGTCCCGTGACATCAGGCTGCTCCCTTAGCAGTCCATCTGCAATTATGTTGCCGACAGGCGCATAGTGTAGCAGTGGCGAAAGGTCGAAAGCCTTGATCCTGATCAGAATTACCGGGACTAGTGCATTAACCACGACCTGGCGAAAATAGGCGGCCTCAACTGATGCTTGCGCCGGTAGATAGTGCCAATCGCACTATCCGCGGCATCGCCGAACCGAGAAGTTCGCGTATTTGAAAGCTGATTTATGAGTTAACCTACCGGGATCCCGGACCCTGAGCCGTCGTTCGCGAAATTCGTCGGACGTGTATCTAAGCGAAAGCTGTATAGCGCAAAAGCGCCACGAAGAGCCACGAATAACGCCCTTGTTGCTCTGGCGATTATCAGGTTCGATAAGCGCACCTGCCAATGCGCGCATGCATGCATATTTGCGGTGCCAGCCTTCTATTTTTGCCCGTATTTTGCTATTTTATAATCTGCTGCGCTTGTTAGGCCCACATGGGCAGTCGTCTTGGCGCAGCTCTTGATCGGCACGATAACAATACATTCTGTCGAACGCTGTTGGCAGGTGAGTTTCGATGGTAATGCCGATCCGGTATGGACGCCACTCTGGCTGCTGATTGAGTTGTTTAAAACATCAACTGACTAACTGTTGGCGTATGACTTGCGACCCAGAGGGGTGAAGTCGTGGCAAATGCAGTTAGCATTTATTTCCAGGCTTGGGCAGGATTGCATTGCCACTGCCCGCTCCTATCCCTTGAAAGCCCCGTTGCGTGCCGGCTGTGCGATTCGGTACGGCAATCGGGTGCGGCCCCCATGCCTGCCGGGGCGTCGCCCTTTGTAGTGTCGCATCGTGCGGCGATCGTGGAATAACGAGCCGCCCCATGTCCAGCGACGGCCTGCACAAACCTTTCACCGACACCCACTGTCCCTATTGTGCCTTGCAGTGCGGCATGACCCTGCACAGGGACGGGGCGAGCGCGGCACGGGTAGAAGCCCGTAACTTCCCCACCAACCGGGGTGGCCTGTGCCGCAAGGGCTGGACTTGTGCGCAATTGCTCGAGTTGCCGGAGCGGCTGACCACCCCGTTACTCCGTGATCCGCTCGACAATCAGTTGAAACCTGCTTCGTGGGAACGGGCCATAGAGCATATCTGCTCGCATGTATCAGCGATCCAGCGAAGAGTTGGCCATGATGGCATCAGCCTCTATGGCGGCGGCGGCCTGACCAACGAGAAGGCCTACGCCCTGGGCAAGTTTGCGCGGGCAGTGCTGAAAACACGTTACATCGACTACAACGGCCGCTTTTGTATGGCCGCGGCCGCCGTCGCCGCGCAAATGGCGTTTGGGATCGATCGCGGCCTGCCCTTTCCATTGCAGGATATTTCCAGCGCGGATGTAGTGCTCATAGCCGGATCTAACCCCGCGAGCACCATGCCTCCAATCATGCAGTATTTCGACGCCCTGCGCGAGCAGGGGGGGAAACTTGTAGTTTCAGACCCGCGGCTAAGCGCCACCGCGGTGACCGCGGATTTGCACCTGCAACCGGTGCCGGGTACGGACCTGGCGTTATTCAACGGGTTGCTGTTTATCCTGATTCGCGACAAGCATATCGACGAGGCATTTATCGAGAACCACACCGGCGATTTTTCCGGGGTACGCCGGGTGGTACGAAATTACTGGCCCGACCGCGTCGAACGCCTTACCGGAGTGCCCACTGCGAAACTGGAGCAGGCCGCCACTCTGCTTGGCGCTGCGGACCGGTTGATCGTACTGAGCGGCCGCGGTATCGAGCAACAATGCACCGGCGTGGACAATGATCTGGCGCTCATCAACCTGGTGCTGGCGCTTGGTCAGGCAGGTAAACCCGGTTGCGGATACGGTTGTCTCACTGGACAGGGGAACGGCCAGGGAGGGCGAGAGCATGGCCAGAAGGCCGATCAGCTACCCGGTTACCGCAGCCTGGATGACCCGGTGGCACGTGAATGGGTGGCATCGGTGTGGGGGGTCGACGCTGCCAGTCTGCCGCCGCCGGGGTTGTCCGCCTGCGAGATGTTCGAACTGTTTGGCGAGCAGATTCACGCGTTGCTGGTGTTCGCCGCCAACCCGGTGGTGTCGGCTCCGGACGCAATTCACTTTCGCGAACGCATTACCAGACTCGACTTGCTGGTGGTGTGCGATTCATTCCTCTCCGAAACCGCCAACTGTGCGGACGTGGTATTACCGGTGACCCAGTGGGCCGAGGAACTCGGTACCATGACCAATCTCGAGGGCAGGGTCATACTCCGCACTCCCTTGCAGCCCCCGCCCGAGGGCGTGCTAAGCGATCTCGAGGTAATGGCGAGGATCGCCCAGGGACTAGGTTACCAGGGCGTTTTCGCAACCGAACCCGAAGTGGTATTTAACGAACTGCGACGCGCCAGCAAGGGCGGTATTGCCGATTACAGCGGCATCAGTTACGCGCGGATTAGCGCCGAGCAGGGTGTGTTCTGGCCGTGTCCGGACGAACAGCACCCGGGCACGCCGCGCTTGTTTGAAACAGGTTTTTACACTGCCGATGGTCGCGCCCGATTTCATCCGGTAGATTATTCCGATTCTGCGGAGGCAACCAGTGACGAGTATCCGCTGTTTGTCACCACGGGCAGGCTGGCGCTGCAGGTTCCGCAGAAGGTGTGGGTGAAGCGTTCGGCGTCGGGCACCTTGAACGAGCGCAGCGCGTCCTCGCCGTGCAGCCAGCGGAAGGCGTGGGGGCTGTGGAAGGCGTTGGTCGCGTACGCGGCCCCGCGCGCCTTGCGGCAGCGCGCGCAGTGGCAGTTGCGCAGCAGCTCCAGGTCGGCCGCCAGCTCCCAGGCGACGCGACCGCACAGGCAGCTGCCGCGCGCGCAGCCGGGCTCGCTTGCGTTCCGCTCGGGCGGCACCAGCTGCGGGTCCGGGAGGCCGGGCGGCAGGATGTCGAAGCGGGGCAGGTCGTCGGCGATCTCGTGCCAGGGCGCCCTGGAGGCCGCGAAGATGTGCGCCACCGGGCGCGCGCCCGGATCGTCGTCGAGCGCTCCCGCCGCCATGATGACCCGTTCGCCGGTGGGCTCCGAGGGGGTCGGCGAGCCGCAGCGTTGGCAGAACGGGCGCTCGTTGCCCGGCGAGGTGGCGTAGAAGCCGAGCCGATCGCTGCCGCGCACGAAGCGGAAGCCCGCTGCCGGGGCGGCCGCAAGCGTTGCAAAGCTGGAGCCGTGGAACTTGCGGCAGAGGGAGCAGTGGCAGTGGTAGAGAAAGTCGCAGGGACCCGGGACTTCCCACGCCACGTCGCCGCACAGGCAGCTGCCGCCCACCATGTCCGCCTCCTAGATGTGGTCCAACAGGTCGGCCAGGCGTTCCACGGTGAGGGTGGGCGGATGGGCGTCCTCGGACCAGGGCTTCGCCTTGGCGTTGATCCACACCGTCTTGAAGCCCAGGCGGCCGGCGCCCCAGGCGTCGCTCACCGCCAGGTCGCCTACGTGGAGGGCCCGCTCCGGTGTGGCGTCGAAGGGCGCCAGTGCCGTCTCGAAGATGCGCGGGTGCGGCTTGCGCACGCCCACGGCATCCGAAATCACCACGTGGTCCAGCAGATCGGTGAGGCCGGCCTGCGCCAGCATGGCCGGGCCCGCGGGCGCGTGGTCCCAGTTGGACACCAGCACCGTGCGCACCTCTCGATCGCGCACGCGTCCCAGCAGCTCGACGGCGCCCTCCACGGCGTGGGCGGCGGAAACCAGGGTGGCGTGGTGGGTGTCGGCCACGGCGGTGGCCACGCTCTCCACCTCGTCGGGGTCGCGCACGCCCAGCTCGGCCAGCATGCGCCGGTACTTCTCCACCGCGGAGATCTCCGCCCAGCGTTCGTCGTCGCTGCCGTCCTGGCGGTTCAGCTCTACGCGCATCGTGGCCCACATGGAGCGCACCGCGTTCACCAGCCGGTCCAGCGGTACGTTGCGTTCCGCGAAGACACGCTCGTGCACGACGGGCAGGGTGGTGCGGATCTCGTCGCCGCCCCAGCGAACGCTGGGAAGCTGCGACGTATCGATGTGGATCAGCGTGTCGAACAGGTCGAAGCAGGCGACGTCGACCCCGTCGAGGAGACTCATGGGATGCGTTAGAGTAGCCGCGGGAGCCGGCGCATGCTTGGTTCCCGTTCTCTTTCCGCCTCCATACCCGAGGTCCCATGCGTTTCACGTACGCCGAATCGATGTGCGACCCCAGTCACTATCTGCCGCTCGCGGTCGCCGCCGACCAGCACGGCTGGCACTCCTTCACCGTGCCGGACAGCATCTGCTACCCGGAGCATTCGGATACCCAGTACCCGTACACCGACGACGGAACCCGCCAGTTCCTGGACGGCGTTCCCTTCATCGAGCCCTTCACCCTGATTCCCGCCCTGGCGGCGGTGACCGAGCGGCTG
>CAMYKE010000118.1 GCA_947258895.1 uncultured Pseudomonadales bacterium
CATTGCCCGGCACCAGCGAACTGCTGGATACAATTTCATGATGGTTGCGCTGGAAATACTCCAGAAACGCTCGCCGTAATTCTGCTATCTTCATCGTTGGTAGACATCCACCCCGCTTAGTCGGGCCAGTTCGCTTTATCCCATATGAGATGGTCATTTTCGAAAGCGATTCAGTATATAGCGGCCGGCCGAATTTGCAGCAAATTTTTGCATTAACTGCTTATGTTACGCCAACTTGCGTTAACTGCCGTAGCCACTCCGGGGGTTTGCATCACTCGGCAGGGGATTTGATTTGCCGAAAAGTCAGGTTAATCCGGTCGCTCACTGGCTTGGCGGTCTTGGGCAGGGCGTGGCGCCAATGATGCTGCAGTGCACCGGTCATCAACAGCACCGTGTTGTGTTCCAGCAGTAGCGCATGCCGGGTATCCGACTCGCGCCTGGGCTGCAAAACGAACCTGCGCGTATCGCCCAGGCTTAGAGACGCGATTACCGGATTGCGGCCTAGTTCCGGTTCGTCGTCGCTGTGCCAGCCAGTACTGTCGCGGCCGTCCCGGTACCAGTTTAGCAGCACGCTGTTGAATCGGGTCCCGGTAAGCGCTTCCACGCGTTCCCGGATAATGGAAACCGGGCCCGACCATGGCGTCGGCTCGAGGCGCAACCCGGAGTAGGTATAGATCATTCCGGGATCGCCATACCAGGCCTGCAGGCGCGGGATCAGGACCTTTTTGCCAACGATAGTAATTTCATCCTGGCGCCAGTTAATACCGGACAGCAGCGCCTGCAATAACGCATCCGCCACCGATGGGGAAAACACTTCGGAGAACAGGGTGAGCTCGCCGTTATCGATCTGAACGCGCCTTACCGGGCTATCCATTTAAAAAAACCTTTCGTTTTTGGCCAACAGTTTGTCCATAACAATATGTTTTAACTGCCTTTTTAAGCAGCAAGCCGGGTACAGACCTGTAATTACAATATAGCTCCGCATTAATATTAAAGTTTCCTATAGCTGCGTCGATAAATCTATGGCATGGGTGAAATATCTCACCCTTTCATCAACTACTTTCATCGGTCGTCGATTCTCCTGACCAACAAGAATCGACAAAGACCGTAAGAAAGAAGGAGAACATAATGCCACAGATAATTAATACCAATATCGCCTCGCTTACCGCGCAGCGAAACCTCAATAATACCCAGGGCAGCCTGGAAACTTCACTGCAACGACTGTCCTCCGGCCTGCGAATTAACAGCGCCAAGGACGATGCGGCGGGCCTGGCGATTTCCAATGCCTTTACCTCCCAGATTCGCGGCCTGAGTCAGGCGGTACGAAACGCCAACGACGGCATATCAGTCGCCCAGGTCGCTGAAGGTGCACTGGGTGAAACCACTAACCTGCTGCAGCGAGTCCGGGAACTGGCGATCCAGTCTGCCAACGCAACCAACGGTTCTACCGAACGAAATGCGCTGCAAGCAGAGGTCGACCAGATCATCTCAGAAATTGACCGGATTGCAAACACCACGCGCTTCGGCTCTCGCTCACTGTTAACCGGCACCTTCAACAACCAGGCTTTCCAGGTAGGTGCCCAGGCGAACGAAACTATCCGCGTCAGTATCGCGTCGGGACGGGCATCTGATCTCGGTAATATCAACTCGGTTTCCTTCGCGAATTTTGCATTGGCGGATGCCGAAGCCTCCGCAGCATCACCGACTTCTCCAGTTTTGGCCCAGACATTGACCTTCAACGTTGATGGCACCGACACCGCCGTAAATGTGCTGGCGGGGGAATCAGCACTGTCGATCTCCGACAAGATCAACGCATCCGTGGGCGGATTGTCTGCCGATGCCAAATCCGGCGCACGACTGACCTTTGTGTCGAATCACGTAGATGACGGCGTCACACTGACGATTAACGGCACCAATATCGGCGCGGTAACTGGCGCTACCGGCACAGCGCTGGGTGGGGCCGTCGCAGCAGCCATCCAGGGAAATGGCGCGCTGTCCAACTTTGCCGTAACGGACAACGGTGACGGCACCGTCGACATCGTTGACGAAACCGGCGCAGACATTGCAGTAACGTTCACGGCGGCCGCTAACACCGATGGTGGCGACCCAACACTCAATGTAGCAGAAATCAACTACGCCGGCACTGCGGGCACCAATGAAGCGATAACCGCTACAGAAGGTACTATCGTCACCGGTGATATCCAGTTCACCACCAGCCTGGAAGGTTCTACCTTTACCGCAGCGACCAGTAACGGCGCAGGTGGCATTCTCTCAGCCGCCGGCCCGAATGCGGGCACCGTAACCGGAGGCACGCTGCGTGTCGATGACATCGATATCTCGACGGTGAGTGGCGCCCAACAGGCTCTCGGCCTGGTGGATGCGGCGATTCAGGCCATCGATTCCCAACGGGGTGATCTTGGTGCAATCCAGAACCGCCTGGAAGCTACCATCTCCAACTTGCAGAACGTGGTCGAAAACGTAACCGCTGCGCGGTCACGTATTCAGGATGCTGATTTCGCGGCGGAAACCGCGTCATTGACCAAAGCAACCATTCTGCAACAAGCCGGCATCTCAGTTCTGTCGCAGGCAAACGCCCTGCCGCAGCAGGTATTGGCTCTATTACAGTAAGCCGGCAACCAGCAACGGGCCCTGCCTCGTGGGGCCCTGTTCTGGCTACTAGCTACTAGATGGAGGAATCCGTTATGGAAATCACAAGGCCCCTGGCAAACATTGCCCCCGGCCCGCAGCTACAGGCGCAACCTGAGGTGAAAGAAGCGGTGAAGTCTTCCGCATCGATCGCCGCAGTGGTTGCGGAAGATGTGAGTCGCCCTGAATCCCCCGAAACAACCGACCTGGAATCCGTGGTCGCCGAAATCAGTGACTACGTGCAGGACAAGCAGCGTTCGCTGCAATTTCGGGTATCGGACTCCGGGCCGGCAGTTATTGAAGTGTACGACAAGGCCACGGAACAACTGATCCGGGAAATACCTTCACAGGAAGCCCAGCGCATTGCAGAAATACTGCGTGAACAGTTTGGAAACGGCTTACTGGTAAAACTGGAAGTATGAGTGACAAATCCTGCGAGTTGGCAAGAGACCTGCGTATGTATTCGTTATCGAGCGATCAGGCGAACAGCCAGCCAGCAGTAATTTATGTAGTGCTAAGGATTTGTCATGGCCAGTATTAGTTCACTAGGAGCAGGATCGGGTCTTGACCTGGAGAACCTGCTCAGCCAATTGTTAGCCGCAGAAACGCTGCCGGTAGAGAACCGCCTGAATACCCGGGAAGCCAACATTCAGGCGACTATCTCCGGGCTCGGCGCCTTTAAAAGCGCACTGGATGAGCTGGACGGCTCCGTCACCACGCTGACCAAACCGGACACGTTTTCAAGCCGTGCCGCGACCAGCTCAAATAACGACATTTTCACCGTCAGCGCAACCAACGACGCGTCCTACGGCAGCTACGACGTAAATGTCCTGAACCTTGCCAGCAATAACAAGCTTGCCAGTGGGGATTTTGCAAACGCAGATGCGACGGTTGGCTCCGGTACCCTGAGCTTTACGGTTGGGGCTACGTCTTTTGATGTAGCTATTACCGCCGGGGTCGACGATACCGTGGAGGGCATCAAGAACGCCATCAATAGCGCCTCGGACAACAACAACCTGCTGTCAGCGACCCTGCTCACCGTGGATAACGGCCTGGGCGATGGCGGCACTGTTACCAAGCTGGTGTTGACTGCCAACCAGACCGGAGCAGATAACCAGATCAGCGTGACGGTGGCGGACGATGATGGCCAGAATGTCGATGCTGTCGGGTTGTCACAACTGTCCTCGGGCACCGCCGGCACGCCCGGCGGTATCGAACGACTGGCCCCTGATGGTGAAGTATTCTCGGCCACCGGCTTCGCTCTTTTGCCTCTGCCTGACGTTTCGGCGATCACAGACGATCCCGATGCTGCCGACGGTAATTTTCTGGTGGCTTTCGACGAGAAGACCGACACCTCGGTCAGGACCAGCTTCCCGGCACCTTCCGGCGATCTCAAAATCGGCGCCGACCTGCAGGAAATCCGGGTAGCCGCGCGGGAATTCGCTGATTCGGGCAGCGGTACACCGCGGCTCAATATCGAAATCTATGAAGCGGGAAATCCAACGCCGTTGTATAGCAGCCCCACCCAGGACGTGGAAGGGAACCTCACCCAGGTCTTCAGTTTTACATTCGATGCCTCGATTCTTGCGGATCTATCCGGCAGGGACCTCGAGGTGGTGGTCTTCGGCGAAAACCGCAACGATTCGGCGATAGACATCGGCGCAGTCGAGTTTAATGCCGATGTCGAACCGCAGCCTCCGACGGGTCAGTTGATCGAACTGCAGGCCGCACAGGATGCCCGCATCACGGTCGACGGGTTTACCGCTTACAGCTCCAGCAATGTTTTTGACGACGTTATCGAGGGTGTCACCATCACGGCGCTGTCGGAGTCTCCCGACCCGCTCAACGATCCGCCGGAAACACTCACCATCGCCCTCGATAGCTCGACGGTCACCAGCGGTGTTAACAACTTTATAGAATCCTACAATGCGCTGGTCGACACGCTCAGCCAATTGACGAGCTTTGACGTCGACAGCGGAACGTCCAGCGCCCTGAACGGTGATTTCACCGTGCGCACCCTCGAAACACAACTGCGCAGGGTATTTTTTGCCAACGTGGCGGGCGTGGATGCGAGCCTGAACACCCTCGTGGAATTGGGCATAACCACCACCGAAAGTGGCACCCTGGAGCTGGACCAGGCCAGGCTGGATGCCGCCGTGGCCAGCGATCTTGAGAGCGTAACCGCTTTCTTCAGCGGCCCTGGCGGGTTCGCCACCCGCCTCGAGGAAATACTGGACAGCTACGTCGGACCTACCGGCATTATCCAGTCCCGGGAGGTCAGCCTCAATGAGTCGCTGGGAGATATCGCCGATGAGCGCGTCGACCTCGCATTACGGCTGGAAAATGTGGAACGGCGTTTCCGGAACCAGTTTTCCGCTCTGGATTCGCTCGTTGCCAATCTGAACTCACAGGGCGATTTCCTGCTCCAGCAATTGAACAACACCAGCAATATCATTAACGGCAGTTCAAATTCCGATAACTAACAGAGGTCACCGATGAACGCTCGAACCGCAACCAGGCAGTACCAGCAGGTAGGCAACCAGTCGGCCATCATGGACGCCAGTCCCCACGCACTCATCGCGATGCTGATTAACGGCGCCGTTACCCGGCTTACTACCGCCAAGGGCTGTATCCAGCGTGATGACACCGCTGGCAAAGGCGAACACCTGGGCCAGGGAATCGACATCATTAGCGGCCTGCAAAGCAGCCTGGACATGGAAGCGGGCGGCGAAATCTCCGAGAAACTGGACGCGCTGTACGACTACATGGTGCGTCGCCTGATGCAAGCCAGCCTGCAGAACGACATGAGCATTGTCGATGAGGTCATTTCATTACTGCGCGAAATTCAATCGGGTTGGGACAATATTCCCGCTGAATTCCACTATCTCACCAACAACAAATAGGCCGGGCCGCATGGAGACGAACAATCACCAGGTCGTCGCTGCGGACGAACGCTGGAGCGCCATCGTAAGCCTCAGCGAGGACTTGCTGACTGCGGTCAGGGAGGAACGCTGGACCGACCTGGAACTGCAGGCCCAGTATCGCGACCAGTTAATCAAA
>CAMYKE010000119.1 GCA_947258895.1 uncultured Pseudomonadales bacterium
AGTTGCTCGACTTCGGCCGCCATCAGGGCGGTTATGCTACCAAAATGCCTGGCGAGGCTGAGGGCGGTCGCCTCACCCACTTCTCGCACGCCCAGGGCGTAAATAAAGCGCTCCAGGCTGGTGTGTTTACTCTGTTCAAGTGCCGTCAACAGGTTGGCGGAGGATTTATCCCCCATTCGCTCCAGCTGGCTCAACTGCGGCGCGCTAAGCTCGAACAGGTCCGCCACCGTTGCAACCAGTCCCGCATCGACCAGCGCATCAACAAGTTTGTCGCCCAGCCCCTCGATATCAAGGGCCTTGCGGGATGCGAAGTGCTTGATAGCCCGTTTGCGCTGCGCGGCGCAATAGAGACCACCGCTGCACCGTGCCGCGGCTTCGTCCGTGCTGCGAATAATCGCCGAATCACACACGGGGCAGGTCGCCGGCAATAAGATCGCGGACGCATCCGCCGGGCGTTTCTCCAGCACCACTTTCACTACCTGCGGAATCACGTCACCCGCGCGCCGCACGATCACCGTATCACCGATGCGTACGTCCAGTCGCTCGACTTCATCCATATTATGCAAGGTTGCGTTACTGACGGTCACGCCGCCAACAAATACCGGCTCCAACCGTGCGACCGGGGTCACCGCACCGGTACGACCGACCTGAAACTCGACATCCAGCAGCCGCGTCATTTCTTCCTGGGCGGGAAATTTATAGGCAATCGCCCAGCGCGGTGCGCGAGACACGAACCCGAGCCGCTCCTGCAAGGCGAGTTCATTTACCTTGAACACAATACCGTCGATCTCATAATGCAATTGCTCGCGACGCTGCCCCAATTGTCGGTAATACTCGATACAGGCATCGATTCCGGTCACCAGTTGCATTTGCTCATTGATCCGGAATCCCCAGCGGTGAATTTGCTTGAGAATGGCAAAGTGGTTGTCCGGTAGCTCTCCCTGCTCGACCTTGCCGACGCTGTAACAGCAAAATTCCAGTGGCCGCGCGGCGGTAAGGCGGGCATCGAGCTGGCGCAAACTGCCCGCCGCGGCGTTACGCGGATTGACGAACGGTTTATCCCCCGCCGCCGCGGCCCTGGCATTGAGCGCCGCAAAACCCGCTTTGGGCATGTACACTTCGCCACGTACTTCCAGGAATTGCGGCCAACCGGAACCACGCAAGGCAAGAGGTATCGACGGGATGGTGCGCAAATTGGCGGTTATGTCCTCGCCGCTATAGCCATCCCCGCGGGTCGCACCGCGCTGCAACTCCCCATCCTGGTAGAGCAGGCTGACCGCGATGCCATCCAGCTTGGGTTCGCAGGCATACTCGATCTCGGCCTGGTTCTTCAGCCGATCCTTGATACGCCGCTCGAAATCCCGCAGCTCCTGCTCAGCGAACGCATTGTCCAGGGACAACATGGGTAGTTCATGGCGGACCTCCGCAAACCCCGCCAGCGGAGTGGCGCCGACGCGCTGGGTCGGTGAACCTGGAGACACGAGCTCCGGATACTCTGCCTCCAGTTCCTGCAAGCGGCGCAGTTGCCGATCGTATTCCGCATCGGGCACCGACGGATCGTCGAGTACGTAATAGCGATAGTTGTGTTGATTGATGCTACGCCGCAGGGCTTGCGCCCGGGCAATGATTTCACGGCCAGGTGCTTGGCGGTTCATCTTGTTACCTGGGAACGGCAAGAACTATTGCAACAGCGATAACTGGCGGCGCTCGAAATCACGAATTTTTTGCCGCGCGTGCTCGATGGTTTGCCCCGTCAACGTACTGTGCTGCTCGTCGCGCAGCTCCCCGCCGAGGTTTTTCACCAGGCATTGAGCCGTTTCCAGCATATAATCGAAGGCCTGCATTGAATGACTGGGCCCTGGCAGACTCATGAAGAAGCTGACGCCCGGCGTCGTAAAATGTTCCATCTCGTCCAGCTCAAAATAACCCGGCTTCACAACATTCGCCATGCTGAACTGAATCGGGCTGTTCGCCTTTTCACTCTCGGCGCGATGAAATATATTCATTTCCCCAAAGCGCATACCACAGGCGAGGATCACCCCCATCAACTCATCGCCTTTGAAGCCGGTGCCCTCGGGAGAGAACGCATTGATAACGATGACCTCTTCCACTTCCCGGTCTGCAGCAGCGGGCCTCGGCTCCTTCGCCTCGGGTTCGTCCGGGGTGCTGGGAGCTAACTCGGGTTCGTCCGGCGTGCTGGCAGCAGGCTCGGGTTCGTCCCGGGCACTGGCAGCAGGCTCGATTTCCTCCCCGGTGCTGGCAGCTGGCTCGTCTTCGGCAAGCGCCGCATCGACATCGGAGGTCGCGACTCTTTCCGAATCATCTACAAACAGCGGGTCCGGACGCAGCTCCCGGTCTTCCGGAGAAAAAACGGGCTCATCAATGTCCTGATCCGAGCCGGCTTCCTCTGTCGCTTCGCCATCCGAGTCCGCCGCTTCCGCGCCGGACCTGCGCACCACTCGCACCGAACCACTGGGGAGCTCGCCATGAAAATAATCGATGCGGTCCTCGTCGCGAAACTTGAGGTTCTTGTCGATCGCCAGTTTCAGGGAGCCCCGCTTGCGGGTGCGCGCTCGCCGGTAGCCATCGATCAGTACCCCGACTATCAGCACCGCGCCAATAACCAGCAACCACTCTCGTAAAGAAAAATCCATTCCAATCCTATTCGTGTTTTAACATTGCAGGCAGTGTATCAAATCCCGTCACCCAACCGCCATCGCCGCGGCTTCGTCAATATCAACCGATACCAGGCGCGAAACGCCGGGCTCATGCATGGTCACACCCATCATATGGTTCGCCATTTCCATGGTCACCTTGTTATGGGTGATAAAGATAAACTGAACCTTCGCAGACATCTCCTCCACGATCTGGCAAAAGCGGCCGACGTTGGCGTCGTCCAGCGGGGCATCAACCTCGTCGAGCATGCAAAAGGGCGCCGGGTTGAGCCGGAAAATGGAAAATACCATCGAGATCGCCGTTAGCGCTTTCTCGCCACCCGACAACAAGTGGATGGTACTATTGCGCTTTCCTGGCGGCCTTGCCATCACCGTAACACCGGTATCCAGCAGGTCCTCGCCGGTTAGTTCCAGATAGGCATGCCCGCCGCCAAATACTTTCGGAAATATTTCCTGCAAGCCCTTGTTGACCTGGTCGAAAGTGGCCTTGAATTTGGTACGGGATTCGCGATCGATCTTGCGAATCGCATTCCCCAGTGTCTCCAGCGCCTTTTCGAGGTCATCGTTCTGCGCATCGAGGTAGGTCTTGCGCTCGGACTGGGTCTTGTACTCCTCGATCGCAGCCAGGTTAATTGCACCGAGGCGCTGAATCCGACCCTGGATGCGCTCGAGTTTCTGTTCCCAAACGTCGGCAACGGCATCCTCGGGCAACTGTTCCAACAGAGATTTCAGGTCGCGGTGCATTTCCTGCAGTTGCTGTTCCAGGGTTTCACGCTGCACCCGCAGACCCTGTGCCTGTAATTTCAGCTGTTCCAGTTGACCGCGAATGCCTTCCACCTTGCGCTCAGCCTTGATCCTGGCTTGCTCGGACCGGTTCAGGCTATGCTCATGTTGCTCGACAGATTCACGCGCCGCACGCAACGCCTCCTCGAGTCCCAGGCGTTGCTGCAACTTTGCGTCAAGCGCCTGTTGCAGTCCTTCCAGCGGCTCACCCGAGGAATCGATATTCTGCTGCAATCCGGCCTGGCGCTCCGACAACGTGCTTACCTGAGACTGCAGGCGCTCCATTCCTTTGTGCAGGGCTTCCAACTGGGTGGTAACGGATTCCTTGCGCAAAGCACATTGGTGGGCCAGTTCCTTGTCACGGCGAGCCTGCTCGCGCACACTTGCCAGCTGTTCGCGGAGCCGGTCCCGCTCATTCAGCAGCGTTTCCCGCAGGCCCGTGTCCTCCTCGATCGCATCGAGGCACTGCTGCCAGGTCTCCCGTGCCTCAGCCAGGCGGAGCTTCTCCTGGGCGACATGTTCCGCGGCTTCTTCCATATCGTGCTCTATGCGCTGCTTGCGCATGTTCAGCTGCTCAACACGCGCCTTCTTGGCGCTCAATTGCGATTTAATATCTGCTTGCTGGCGGGTGAGTACATCCAGTTCGCGTTGTGCCGTTTCGCGCTGTTGTTCGTGATTTTTCAGTGACAGCAGCCCGGCATCCTGGTCGACACCCAATGCCTCGACCTGCTCGTCGAGTTCCGCAATTCGCAGTCGCAGCCGCTCCAGCTCCTCCTGGCGAGCCAGCATGTTGCTCGAATCCCCGGAGTCACGGCTCACCCGCAGCCAGCCCGGCCCCAGCCAGATACCATCCTGCGTTACGATCGATTCATGGGGCGCAAGCTGCGCCTGGTATGCCTTCGCCGCATCCAGGTCCGCCACCGCATAGACCCCCGCGAGCAATGCCCCGAGTTCGATTTCTCCGCCGATTTTCGTCTGCAGCAGGCTCGGCGCTCCTGCCACAGCGGCTGCCGTGCGCGATGTTCCACCAACCAGGGTAATTGCACCCCTGGCAAAACCCGCCAGCGCTTGTGTCAGTGTCGTAACATCCTCGACACAGACTCCCTGCAGATGGTTTCCCAACACTACTTCAACCGCGGTCTCCCAGCCCTTCTCTACCTTGACCGCCTGCGCCAGCCGCTGGCGGCGCTGCAGCTGGTTGCGCTCCAGCCATTCCAGCACCGGTGTATCCTTCTGGCCCAGTGCGGACTGCTGTAATTCGTCCAGAGACGCAAACCGGCCCTGGTCTTCCTGCATCTTGCGTCGCGCCTGGTCGAGCCGGCGGCTGAGTACGGTATTCGACTCGCGCTGCTGTTCAATGGTGGTTACGATGCCGGCCAGGCGCTCGCGTTGCGCCGTTTCCATGGCCTCGAGCCCGTTAAGTTGATTTTCGAGGGTCAGGATTTTGGCGTCCTCCGGGTTACTGCCCAGGCTCACGCGCTCGCCCTCCAGTTTCTCCAGCCGTTGATCCCAGCGACCGATGCTCTGTTCGAACTGCTGAATCCGGGATTGCTCTACTTCGGCACGCTGTCTCGGTTGCGACGATTTGGACTGGAACTCATCCCACCGCTGCTGCCATGCGTGCATCGCGGCATCCACTTCGCGGAGTGCGTTGCTGCTGGCCAGGTCCTGCTCGGCCAGCGTCACCAGTTCCGGTTCGATCTCCGCCAACATGGCTTGCAACTGGTCGATCCTCGATTGATCTGCCTGCAAATCCGCGCGGGCCTCGTGCCAGTTCTTCACCGCTGCCGCCAGATCATCTTCGAGTTGGCGGGCGCGTTCTTCCGAGTGCTGGATTTTCTGCTCCTGACGCGCGATTTCGGTGCCAACCTCGTACAGCTCACCCTGCACCTTATGGAAACCTTCGTTCGCTTCCGCGCAGGCTTCACGCTGCTGCTCGATTTCAGACTCAAGCGCGCGCTGCTCCGCCTGTGCGGAGGCCAGCTCGACCTCCTGCCGGGAGATATCCTGTTCCTGCTGCGCACAATTGGCATGTAACACCTGCCAGCGAATCGCCTGCAACTCGGCCTTGAGATCACGCTCCTGCTGCTTGAACTCCGAATACTGCTCCGCCGCCCTGGCCTGACGTTGCAGGTGGTGCAGCTGGCGA
>CAMYKE010000120.1 GCA_947258895.1 uncultured Pseudomonadales bacterium
CGTTTAGTTACACAGGTTTGTCAGGTTGCGGTGTAACCACCGTCCACGACCAGGTTTTCACCATTGATCATGCCGGCGGCGCCACTCGAGAGATAGAGCGCGGCAAGCGCGATTTCTTCAGGTTGCGCAAAGCGGCGGGTAGGAATTTTTTTCTTGAACGCCTCGCCGACTTCGCCAGACCAACTCCCCTGGGCGCCCATTTCTGTCTCTACGACCGTGGGCGAGATGGCGTTAACGATGATGCCGTGGGGACCCCACTCCATCGCCAGTACTCGGGTCATGCCCAGCACGCCGGCTTTACTTGCGCAGTATGCAAGGTGGCCGTCGAGTGCGACCAGCGCTGCCTGAGAGGCCAGGTTGACGATGCGGCCGCTACCCTGCTTGATCATCTGCTTACCCACTTCGCGAGCGTACAGAAACGGACCGCGCAAATTAACCGCCATGGTTATATCCCACAGGTCAACCGGGGTTTCCTCGGCCTTGGCGAGCGGGCCGATGCCGGCGTTGTTTAGAAGAATGTCGATACGTCCCAGTTTTTCGATCGAATCCGCGACGATGCGCTGTACGGAGGCCTCATCGGCGACGTCACCCACCCAGGCGAGATGCTGCGACCCCAGGGAGCGTGCTGTTTCCTCTACTTTTTCATTGCGGTCGACCAACACCAGCGTGGCACCGCGCTCGGCGAACAACTCGGCCATGCATTTGCCAATACCGGCAGCGCCGCCGGTGATGAGAGCCACTTGGCCACTAAAATCGAATGCTTTGTCGAATGAATAAGCCATAATTTAACTCCAGGTTAAGTGCGTCTGAACGACGCTATCCTGTTGAGAGTCCGCTGGCGCGGGCGTAGCTAGAGACGACTTCCTGGATACGGTGCCGAACGAGAGAGACCGGTTTGTTGCTCAACTCTCCGGCTCGAAGCGCTTCGTACTGACGCGGCATAAATTGGCTCAGGACTGTCATCGGCGCCGGCCGCTCGGAGAGGTTTTTCAGCAGCAATTGCACACTGGCCTCGACCTCGGGATCGTCCCAGTAATACCGCGAGCGGTCGCTGAAACTGTACTTGCGAGCAAAGGCTCGCTCGGGATCTGATCCGGCGTAATACTTACCCCAGTTCTTTGGATTCTTCAGCATCCGTTGTTCCAGCACCTGCCGGAGGTTGGACAGGGGCCGATCGGTAATCCACTCCTGCTCGATATAGCTCAACGCGAATAACGCCTCACGGGCAGCATAGGTTAGCCCCGGCCCGACCTTGAGGATAGCGAAATGGTCAGTGACAAGATTGCGCAAAGCGATCTCGGTCTGGTAGTCGGTCGAATGGGCCTCATACACTATCCTCTCATAGCCCAGTATGGCGTTGCTCAACTCTCGCGCTTTTTCAGGTTGGTACTCAACCACCGTAGCATGGTCAAACTCGACGCCGGGCTGGACGACCACTCCAATGACCCGCTGCCACGCTTGCTCAAGACCACGTTCGGCAAACTTGCGCCGATGAGTCTCGATGGTTTGATCCAGGTCTTCGGTCCGGGTTGCGGCCAACTCGTGAAGGTCTTCCTGTGCCCCGCCGGGGACCGGCACCTCGGTGCCAATGATATACACCGGAGGCGCCGACTGATCGGGAATTGCCGCTTCGGCCGCCGCGCACAATTCTGTCGCTCGCTCTGCCACAACTTCGTCCTCGAGGGGTTCGGCATCGCCACCACAGGCCATGCTTGCGTCAAGATGAATCTTCGAATACCCGGCAGCAACGTAAGCGGCGACCATGGTTTTTGCCGCTGCCATTGCCTCCGCTGCTGGCTGGGAACTCCAGGGGTTGGGCCCCAGATGATCACCCCCGAGTATCAACCGATCAGTGGGGAAATCCATCTTCGCAGCGATGTCCATTACGTATCCACGGAAATCGGCTGGTGTCATGCCGGTATAGCCGCCCTCCTGGTTGACCTGGTTACAGGTGGACTCAATCAACAGCGGAGAGCCATCAGCCCCGGCTTGCAGCATAGAGGCCTCGAGCACCAGTCGATGGGCGGAGCAGATGGAATAAATGCCTCGTTTGCCATCCGCCCTGTTCTGTTCAACAATTTTCCTTAGCAGTTCAGCACTCATTTTGTTTCTCCGCGGACGCTATAAATTGATCCAATTCACCGAGGGTGGAATTGCCTTCCATCGGCCCCTTTTTGGTAACGGCCAGGGCACCCGCCGCATTTGCCAGGGTGAGCGCACGCTCAATATCGATACCCTGGGCCAGACAGGAGACCAGCGTACCGCCGAAACAGTCGCCGGCGCCGGTCGGGTCCACCTCGGTGACCTTGAACGAAGGCACGTGCAGAAACCGGGAGCGGTCGTAGAAATTGCTGCCCTTGGCGGCGTTCTTCACCACGACCATTTCGATTTGATGCGCGCTGAACAATTTGGCCAACGCCTCGCCTTCCGTCAGGTCGCCACAGAAGTAGTGCAAATCTGCTTCGCTTGGCAGGAGAATGTCGCAGGACTTCAGGATAAGGTCAATGGCTTCCCGGATAACGGTTGAAGCCAGTATTTCCGGTCGGATGTTGGGATCGAAGGAGATCTTACCGCCGCTCTGCTTGACCAGATCGAGCGCGCGCTTGACTGCGGAGATGGAGCCGGCACTGCCGAGCGACGAACCCATGATATGGAAGTAGCGGCAGCCACCAACCAGCACCGGATCGACGGAGTCCGCATCGATCAGCGCCGCGGCACTGTTACCGATGTTGAAGATAAACTCACGACTGCCGTTCTCCTTGTAGGTGACAAAGGCGGTGCCCGTGGGAAGTTGGTCGGTGCGGGTGATGCCAGTCACATCCACGCCGTCCTGGCGCAGGCGATTCAGAACCAGGTCACCAAAACCATCTTCGCCGACACAGCCAATAATGGCAGCCGACGCACCCATCTTCGCTGCCTGATCAACAAAAATTGCCGGCGCTCCGCTGGGATAGGGCCCCAGAAAGACACCCGGTTCACTAAAAGTCTGTCCGATGCGCTCGGCCATGAACTCGGCGAGCAATTCGCCGATAGCCAGTATGTCAGTTATCTGCTTAGCTCCTCCATTGACCGCCGTCAGCGTTCAACGTCTGGGCGACAATATAGTCACTGTTAGTGGAGGCCAGTAACACCGCCGCGCCGGCATGATCTTACGGCAACCCCATACCGCCGTAGGGCACACCGTATCGGCGATAGCTACCCTGGCGCTTTTGGCGGCATAGCGTTCACAAAGTGTCCGGCCGATTCCCCGGGCACCACCGGTAACGATGGCGACCTTGCCCTACAGCTTCAAGGGAATCGCCTCATAATTCTATGCTCAAGTTAACTCTATGTCGGCTCTCCGCAACCCATACAACTGGCAAATTCAATGCGCGGTTGGTTTGCCGCGGCCGACATCGGCCAGCGGATGGCGATCAATCTGGGGTAACGCCAGGCCATCGGCAGTAAAGACGTGGCAGGTTTCGTTCCGGAGGCCGAGCTTGATGGTATCATCCACTTTAATCGAGCTATTGCCGTCAATCTGGGCGCTGATGGTCTGGTCATCCTCGAGCCTGGCGTAGATCAGGGTGCCACCACCGAGACGCTCGACCACCAGTACCTTTCCGCTGACCTCACCGTCGCCGCCGCCGCCCTCCAGCAAATGCTCGGGCCGCACACCAAGCGTGGCGTTGTCACCAACGCTGGCCTGCTCGCCCTTGACCGGCACGCTGACATTGCCGCCTCCGGGCAAGCCGACGGTTACGGACTCGGCTTCAACCTGCTGGATCGTGGTCTCGAGGAAGTTCATATTGGGCGAACCCATGAAGCCGGCGACGAACTTGTTAACCGGATGATGGTAGAGATCCAGCGGCGAGCCCACTTGTTCGACAATACCTCCCTGCAGCACCACGATCTTGTCAGCCATGGTCATGGCCTCGACCTGGTCGTGGGTGACGTAGATCATCGTGGCGTCGAAGTCATGGTGCATGCGAGCGATTTCAATGCGCATTTGCACCCGCAGCGCTGCATCCAGGTTCGACAGAGGCTCGTCGAACAAAAACACCTTGGGGTTGCGAACGATTGCCCGGCCGATTGCCACCCGCTGGCGCTGGCCACCGGACAGTGCCGCCGGCTTGCGGTCTAGCAGCGGTTCGAGCTTTAAGATGCGCGCCGCGTCATCGACTTTGCGCTTGATCTCGTCAGGGGATTGCTTGGCCAACTTCAGGCTAAAGCCCATATTCTCGCGCACCGACATATGCGGGTAGAGAGCATAGCTCTGGAACACCATGGAGATGCCCCGGTCGGCGGGCGACAGTTGGTTGACCAGGGTGCCGGCAATGTGCAGATCACCGGAGGTAATCTCTTCCAGGCCGGCAATCATTCGCAACAGCGTGGATTTGCCGCAGCCCGAAGGGCCGACAAAGATGCAGAACTCCTTGTCCTCGATGTTCAGGTCAACGCCCTTGATGACTTCTACGTCTCCGAAGGCTTTCTTGATGTTTTTCAATACCACTTCAGCCATAGCTGCGGTCCTCTCTAGATATAGAATTTAACTGTTATTTTACGGCACCGAAGGTAAGCCCGGAGACCAACTGCTTCTGGCTCATCCAGCCGACAATCAGAATCGGTGCGATAGCCATTAGCGACGCGGCCGAGAGTTTCGCCCAGAACAGCCCTTGCGGGGCCGAATAGGATGCGATGAACGCGGTTAGCGGCGCACCCTGCGAGCTGGTCAAATTCAGGCTCCAGAATGCTTCGTTCCATGACAGGATCACCGACAGCAGCCCGGTGGAAGCGATACCCGGAATCGCTAGCGGTATGAGCAGCATAAATAGTTCCTGCACGGGCGTGACACCATCCACGCGTCCGGCCTCCAGGATCTCGATGGGCACGTCCTTGAAGTAGGTATAGAGCATCCAGACCACGATCGGCAGATTCATCAGGGTGTAGATAATCATCAAACCAGTGGCCGTATCCAGAAGCCCCATATCACGAAACAGCAAGTAGATTGGAATCAACACTCCAACCGGTGGCATCATCTTGGTCGAGAGCATCCACAGCAACGTGCCCGGGGTCCGCTTGGAGGGAAAGAACGCCATGGAGTAGGCCGCCGGAATCGCAAAGGCCAGCGCCAGTAGCGTGGAGCCAAACGACACGTAGACCGAGTTCCAGGCGAATTTCAGATAGTCGCTGCGCTCGAATACTTGCGCGTAATTCTCCACCGTCGGCGCGAAGATCAGCGACGGCGTGCCGACGGCCTCGACCTCGGTCTTGAACGACATCAGTGCCATCCAGAAGATGGGAAAGAAGATGAGCACGGCGATGGTCCAGCCAAGAATGGTGATCCAGAGTTTATTTTCGGACGAAGATATCATGGTAATGCCCTCAAGCCTGCTGCATGTTGCGCGAAACGGTGCGTATCAGGAAAATGGCCACGATGTTGGCCAGGATCACGGCAATGACACCGCCGGCCGAGGCGTAGCCCACGTCGAACTGCAATAGACCCACCGAGTAAATCAAGTAGGACAAGTTGGTGGTAGCCAGACCCGGTCCGCCCGATGTGGTAACGTATATCTCGGCAAAGATCGCGAGCAGAAAGATACTCTCGATCATAATGACCACCGA
>CAMYKE010000121.1 GCA_947258895.1 uncultured Pseudomonadales bacterium
CGGGAAGAATAAACGCCCATGTTATTCCAGGCAAGTCTCCTGCTCGAGCCACGCGGACACAGTTTCCGGAAGTCTGCCCTGCGGTAAAAGTGCCAGGTTGAACCCCCGCCAAAGGTCCCGGCCTACCCTCGTCATCTCCCCCGAAACAGCAGGAAGGCCGGTGTACGCCTTGCCGGAGCATTTCTGCCGCGCCAGTCTCCCGCAACGCAAAATTCACTCTCCCACATTGCTGCAGCACCAGTCGGCTGTCGCTACGGTTTAGTTTGTTGCGTTCGCAAAAAAAATACCCCCGCGACACACAGAAATTACGCAGGTAAAACGCAGCTATTCATCAGGATTATCGGATCGAGATACCTAGAATAAGCTCATCCTCTTCACCGATTCGATTTCTGGCGATGAGGCAAAAGAGTGATAGCAAACAAATTCAATGAACCTGCGAGGAAAATCAATATGAAGCACTACATGCAATTAGCAATAGCCATAGGATCCCTGGCGCTGGCCGTCTCCGCGTCTGCGGAACGAGCAGACGTGATCGCCGGCGAGCAAACCCAGCAATCCGCGGAGGCCCGGTCAGCCAATTATGGCCTGCTGGAGCCGCGCGTTGAAAGAGAGAATCGTATGTTGCTGGAACAGGGTATCGAGCAAGCGATCCTGGCTGAACAGGAGCGACTGGATAAAGCCGAGATGGCACGGCAGTTCAAGGAAGAAGCCGATCGGGCGACGCGGGAGTTTCACTTTACTCCGCTGCTTTGATCCGCGCAGCGCGTGGCATAGCAATCGCCATCGCGCTGCCGGCTTTCCGCCAGGCTTGGCGCGCGGTTCGCTTCCGGCGGGCCTCGTGAAGCACCAATCCAATTCGAGAGGAATGAAAACATGAAATATCAAACCAATGCACCACTGGACTCCATCAGCGGCGGCAGCGCCGAGTCGCTGGACAGGACCGGTCAGGTTCCGCACCAGGACGAAAGCGACAAGGCCATTACCCTGGTGTTGCCGCGCAGCCAGCTGCTAACGGTCAATAAACTGCTGCACGGGATCGGCATTCAATCAGTGTCGGTCCGAGAAATGGATCTGCCCTCTTCTTCGCAGTTGCGCGGCAGGAACCAGACCAGCCTGGCTGCAAGCGATTCCGAGCGCCTGTTCCGGTTGCAGTTTCTTGCGAACCCAAGGTTGGCACGAAAAGCGGTACGCATTCTGTCCACTTTTCTGCGGATGCAGTACCTGCGATCAGGCGAGCGCGCCGTTACTGAAATCAACCATATTATTCAGGTCACCGCAGCAGACTAGTCGCTTCAGTGGCCACGGATAACCGGAGACAGGGAGAATGAACACTACGAACATAGAAAGCATCCAGCCCAAACAGGTAAAAAACCTGATGCACAAGGAGATAGTGATCGAGCGACTGGCCGAGGCCGGTATTCACCACCAGGATCAGCGACTGCACTCGCTGCACCAGTATCTGGACACCATCGACGCCAAGCAGTCGTTGTCGTTGAGCGAAATTTCCGAGCGGGTCCCGGAAAGCCGGGACCTGCTGCACAAGGCGCTGCGGGGTGACCTGGTTATTCCCCGCTTTGCCGAGTTCCGCAGCATGGTAGAGGAACTCTTCGGTCGCTCCAAAACGGTCCGTGGAGGCCAGGTCGCCGATTACATCCCGGCACTGAAACAGGTGAACCCCGAACTGTACGGCCTGTCCATCTGTACCATTGACGGCCAACAGCTCAATCTGGGTGATGCCCGGGCGAGATTCTGCATCCAGTCGGCCAGCAAGCCGGCGCTGTATTGCGCGGTGTTGGACTTGCTGGGCCAGGATTTGGTACACCGCTACATTGGTTGGGAGCCCAGCGGGCGCTCGTTTAATGAGCTGGCGCTCAACCAGCAGAGCAAGCCGCATAATCCGATGATCAATGCCGGCGCGATCATGAGTGCCTCGTTGCTGATGCCCGACGCCCCGACATCGGAGCGCTTTGATTACCTGCTGAAACTGCTGGCCGGCTTCTTTGGCAACCGACGACCGGGATTTAATAACTCGGTATATCTGTCGGAGCGAGAGACTGCCAACCGCAACTATGCGCTGGCGTACTACATGAAGGAAGTGGAGGCCTTCCCGCAAAACACGGATATCGATGCGGCACTGGACCTGTACTTTTCCGCCTGTTCGGTGGAAGCCACGGCGCAGCAGATGGCGCTCCAGGCGGCTACCCTGGCCAATTCGGGAGTCTGCCCCCTGACTGGCAAACGCATCGTGAAGGAAACTACGGCCAAGAATTGCCTTTCGATGATGTACTCCTGCGGCATGTACGATTACTCGGGCGAATTTGCGTTCAGCGTGGGCATGCCGGCTAAATCCGGCGTATCCGGGGTGATCATGGCGGTGATCCCCAACCTGCTGGGCATCTCCGTATACTCGCCGCGAATCGATGCGATGGGCAACAGCGTGCGTGGTGTTGACTTCATGAAGCAACTGGTGGAAACCTTCAATTTCCACAACTACGACAGCCTGACCCGGTCCCACAAGATCGATCCGCGTGTCTCGCAGACGCCAGCGATGCCACTGAGCCAGGCGAGTTAGACGTAAGGCTGGCAAATTTCTGACCGGCGGTGGCAACCCGCCCCGCCGTAGCTCAGAGATTTTTGGAGAAAGCGGCGAAGAGCAGTTTGCCCTGGGGCGACTGACGAATTGCCTCGAGTGCGGGATCGATGTAGGAAAACGTGATCAGCGGGTCGGCGTCCTGGACACCCCGGCGCAGGCAGGCCAGCGCCAATGCCTGGCAGCCCGTCAGGGCATAAAGACGGGCTGCCAGTGCAGGCGAGGGAATGCGCGCCTCCATCTGCATCAGGAGTTCTGAGCTTTCTCCGCCTTCCTTGAACCTGGTGATCGCTTCCAGCAGTTGCTGCAGTTCGGTGTCATTGAGAGCGGCCAGGAACTGGTCCCTGCGCCATTCATCAAACGCTTCGCCATAGCGGGCCTGCTCGACATACAGCGCGCCCAAAAACGTGGGGATCCAGGAACGACTGTCGTCGACAGACAGGGAGCGTGCCAGCAGCAGATTGTCTTCGGCTTGTTCATAGTCTCCGCTGGTAAAGTACGCGATCCCGATATCCCTGAACACCACCGGAGACAGGGGATCGATATCGCGGACAATCTCATAATGCCGGAGGGAATCTGCGGGATTGCCCCGGAGCAGTTGCAACATCCCGTACCATTGTCTCGCCAGGGGTTCCCGAGGGTCGTTGTCGATCGCTTGCTGGAAATAATCCCGGGCCTTTTGCCATTGATGCTGAACCATGCAAATCATGCCCAGCACCGCCAGACCGTGAGCCAGGTCCGGCTCGATCGCCAGCGCCTGCTCGGCCAATCGGGTCGCGGCGCGCAGGGTAGCTCGCGGATTGGAGGACAGGTAGTACAGGGGCATAACCGCCAGGGTGGCGGCGTAGACGTGATACAGGGAAGCGAAGTTGCCCCCGGCATCACAGGCTTGCTGCAGAAACTCGGCTGCGGCAGGCAGGTTACGCTGGTTGAAAGCGTAGCGACCCTTGAGGTACAGATCGACCGCCCGGGTATTGGGCGTTTCAGTGTTGCGCCAATCGGGCATGGGTGTTTCGATGAGGGATCGGGGCAGTCGATTGAAGACGCTCACCGCGATGTCTTGCTGCAGCTTCAGCAGGTCTTCCCCTTCGGCATCAAAGGAGTCGGCCAGCTGCTGGTAGCCGTCGCTGCTGTCTGCCAGGCGCAGATTTACCTTGAAATGTTCACCACTATGTAAAATGCTGCCGTCCAGGATAAAACGGACGCCCAGGGCGGCACGAATGGATTGGTGATCCTGATCGCAAACGCGGGCCGAGGAGATGCGCGCTGCCACCTTAAGGTCCGGCACCCTCGATAGCCGGGTCTGAATTTCATCGGCAATCGCATCGCCGAGATATCTTTGCCCGGCATCGGCGCCCAGGTTAGTAAAGGGCAATACCGCAATGGAGCGGTCGGGAATCTTGTGGTGGCCGGTGGATTCGAGTGCCGAGCGAGTGGGTTGTGGAACCGACTCCAGTACTGCAACTTCCGCCAGTAGCCGATAACCGCGCTTGGGGATGGTATCGATGTAGCTCGGGTTGACCCGCTGGTCGCCGAACTTTTTACGCAGTTCGGCGATGCAGCGGGTAAGGGGTTCATCGGTAGGGGCACGGGCGCCCCAAACCGCTTCCAGCAGGGCGTCCCTTTCCACTACATCGGGTGCATGTTCCACCAGGCACATCAGCACATCCATGGACTTGGGCTGAACGTGCGCCCTGAGTTCGCCACGCTGCAGTTCCCCGCTCAACGGGTGAACAATCCATTCCCCGACTTTAAACCGGCTCTTCCTGTCCATCCGCGACAAGCCTCTATGATCCCTGCCCTGTTCCGGGTCGTGCGCCCGGCACAATCCCGGGTTACGCTGCTCGCAAGCGGGCCCGCTGCCGGACTGGCTTCCCTGCTTGCTGCGCGTGCAGCGGCCGCTACCGTTACTCGCTGCCTGTATTCTACCATTTTGGTGGCTCTGTCTAACATCGGATTTTGGGCAGCGGGATCGAGGTATATAGACCATCCGCTCGTTACGAACCGGCCAGCCGGGCTCGCTCTTCCTGAATCGCTTCTGTCAAGAATTCCATGAACGCCCGAATGCGCACCGTATCGCGAAGATCCGTGTGCGTTAACAGCCACAGGCCGCTGGCCAGGGGCTCGATTGGCCCAATCACGCGTGTGAGTTCCGGTGTGGAGTCCGCCAGCACGCAGGGCAAGAGCGCGACTCCAAAGCCGGCCTTTGCCGCGGCGAACTGGGCACTGAAACTGCTGGCGCGGTATACGATCGCGCCTTCAGGCACCCGGGCACGCAACCATCGAACTGCCGGAACGCCAGCAAGGCTGTCATCACCACAACTAATGGCATGCTGCGCGAGTTCCTGCTCCGTGCGCGGCGCTTTGCGCTCGCCCAGATAAGAAATCGACCCGTATAGCGCCCAGGCAACGGTCGCCAGATTGCGGCCCAGCAGGTGTTGCGGGGCCTCATCGGCAGGCCGCAACGCCACATCGGCATCCCGGCGACCCAGGTCGAAGAACAAATTATTGGTGGCCACTTCGAGCACGATCTCCGGGTGCAGGGAGTTAAATTTCTTGAGGAGGGGATGCAGAAATGATTCAGCGAGCGTGTCGGTGGTCGTCAGCCGGATCGTACCGCTAAGACGATAATCGCGGCCCACCAGCCGGCGACTCAGGTCATCCATAATCTCACCGACGTTCGCCGCGCTCTCCAGCAGGTCCTCACCGGCCTCGGTGAGCCGATAGCCGGTCGGCAGGCGTTCGAACAAGCGGACGCCCGAGCTTTCCTCGAGCGCATTGAGGCGCCGAAATACCGTCGAATGGTTGACCTGCAGCGTACGCGCCGCCCCGGCCAGGCTGCCGTCACGGGCGATAGCAAGAAAATATCTCAGATCGTCCCAGTTTTGCATTTTTGCAAAAATTGCTTGCATTATTTTGTAATTGTTTTGCATTAAAACACAGAGTACTGTAATCCACAAGAAGCGATCACCCATCGTGACCGCACCGCCGAATGGAGGTGGAACATGCAGTAGACCTTATCAACAAACGCACGCAGGACGGCGGCGACTTCCTGAAGATCAACCCCAAGGGACAGGTACCTGCGCTGATACTCGACGACGGCGACCTGCTGACCGAGGTGCCGGCCGTGCTGCAATACATCGCCGACCTTGCCCCGGATTCCGGGCTGGCGCCTCCGCCGCACACGCGCGACCGCTACCGCTTGCAGGAGTGGCTCAATTTCGTCACCGCGGAGCTGCACAAGGGGCTCGGCCTGCTGTTCAAGCCCGACCTTCCCGGCGCGATGCGGCAGATCGTCCTCGACACGGTGGCAACCAGGTTCGACTTTCTTGAGCGTCACCTGACCGGCAACGATTATCTCCTCAATGCCCGCTTCACCGTAGCTGACAGCTACGCATTCACAATCGTGAACTGGCACAACTTTTTCGATATCGACCTTTCGCCGTGGCCTGGCCTGGTGCGTTATATGCAACGCATCGGCGACCGGCGTCACGTCCAGGATGCCATTCGAGCCGAGAGCACCGGCAACGAGTGATGCGCCGCGTTGCGCCGGACAAGAGGGAATGGATATGAAAATCATCGCAACCTTTCCGGCCAGGATAGCCGCTCGGTGGTGGCGCTTGCGGTACCTCGCAAGCGCTCCAGCGTATGCCAGATGGGGAACTCCGGACCGAATTCCTGGCACCGGGAGGGATAGGTGATGACCGGACTCAGGAGCGCACGCCGCAGGGAGCCAGAATCTTTCCCCGCGGCGTCGCAACCGGAACCCGACAGCCACGTTCGCACCATCAAGGCACTGATTGACGGCGAGTGGCATGACCCGCTGGAGGATTCGCCGGCAGTGCGCGACAGGCTGCGCCACTGCAGCGGAGGCTTTCACGGCCGGGTAAGCCCGGACGGAGACACCGGCTTCGATGCCGAGCCCGATCGCTATCACCTGTATGTGAGTTATGCATGTCCGTGGGCCCATCGTGCGATCCTGTATCGCAAGCTCAAGGGGCTGGAGAACATCGTGTCCATGTCCGTGCTGCATCCGCGTTGGGCAGTAGCCGGTGGCTGGCGTTTCGCAAACGGACCCTGGAGTACCGACGACGGCATCGGCGGCCGCCGCTACCTGTACGAGATTTATCAGGCGGCGCGACCGGATTACACCGGCCGGGTGACCGTGCCGGTACTCTGGGATCGCAAGACGGACACCATCGTCAACAACGAATCCAGCGAGATCATGCGCATGCTGAACTCCGTCTTCGACGCCTGGGGCGACACCTCGGTGGATTTTTATCCGCCCCGACTGCGAACGGAGATTGACGCGCTTAACGCCTGGCTGATTCCCAATGTCTGTGCCGGCGTCTACCAAGCGGGATTCGCGCGCAGCCAGACAGCGTATGACCAGGCGGCCGATCAATTGTTCGTCTGCCTGGACCAGCTCGAAAAGCGGCTTGCCCGGCAGCCGTATTTGCTGGGACCACGCATCACCGAGTGCGACTGGCACCTGTTCACCACACTGTGCCGGTTCGATGCGGTCTATGTTGGCGCGCTCAAGTGCAATCTGCGCCGCCTTATCGACTATCCGTCACTGAGCGCCTACACGCACCGGCTGCACAACGTTCCCGGGGTGGCGGAAACCGTCCGGCTGGAACACGTACGACGCCACTATTACGATGCGATCGGCGAGATCGATCCGACGATCGTTCCCACGGGCCCTGCAATTGACTATTCCAGCCGACCGCCAGGAGGACTTGCGCGGCCGGCGCGTGCTGGCAGCACAACTTCCCCGAGCGCTACGCAGGAAGCATTTCACAGGGAGGTGCTGGAGTTGCACGACTATCTCGGCGCATGGCTGCGGGGCGAGATCCCGGATCGTGAAGCCGGCCCGGCACGCCTCGCAAGCGCACTCGGCGAAGACTTCTTTGTCATTCACCCGAACGGCCTGCGCGAGGACAGGGCGAAAGTCATTCGCAATTTTGACCTCGCTTTCGGCCAGAAGCCGGCGGGCTACGCGCTCGAGATCGGTGACATCGACATAGAGCTGCTCGGCGACGGGCTGGGCCTTGCGACTTACAGGGAGACGCATCGCGG
>CAMYKE010000122.1 GCA_947258895.1 uncultured Pseudomonadales bacterium
GCTCGCGCCCAGCGGTGTTCAACCTCAGGTAGCCATTGTAGTCAGCAAGCAGGGCAAGGCCCGGTGTAGCGTCCCACTGGTGACCACCGTCGACAGCACGCGAGACGACCCAGTCCCTCACTCCTACGGGTACGCGTTGCGCTATGGCGTGCTGCAGGCGCGCAGGGAGCCGTTCGCGTAGCGTGCGCATCACGCTGTGTTGTTGTGACTCACTCGCGCTCTCCTGGTATGCCTGCTGGTAGAAACCCGCGTTCGCGCGATCCATGATCGGGGCGACGAAATGTTCCTGAGATCGATTGGATTCCATGCCGTGCAGGGCGAACAGGACAACCTGAGTGCTTTGCGGGTCGATGTCCTGCAATATCTTTTCCAGGGCCCGGTCAACTGCTTTGTAGACCTCGAGCATCGCATCGACCGGGATGACGGAAGCGGCGTCGTCTTCGGGCCAGAGCATATGGCCGCCTCGATGGGTCTCCCCAAATACTGCGATGAACAGTTCCCAATCTTTTTCATTCATCAACCAGCGTATCAATTCACCTTTTCGGGCGGCGCCTTTTATCAGCCGGTCCCTGATGAGCTCGAGTTGCCGGGCATTCTTCTGCACGGGAATTTCCGCTCCCATCGGATGGTCCCCAAAGCGCTTGCGAAGGGCGCGCTGCAGTTCCTTGTGGTTGCAGTGATACGGCCCCAACTGATCATGGGATCCCCAGTTTATGACCTCAACGCCGGAATCGATCCGACCGGGAAAGGTCATGGGTACATCCAGCGCAGTGACCTTGATGCCGCGCCGGGCTAGTGCATACCAGAAGGGCTCCGCATACAACCAGTCAGCGGAGACCCGCCTGACCCGCATGGATTCGGGATCCCATTGCAGATGATGATAAATGCCGTGTTCACCTGGCATTGTACCGGTAGAGAAAGTCGGCCAGACGGAGCCTGTCAAAAGCCCTGAAGTAGTGTCCAGGCGCTGGAGCGAGCCGTGACCCAGACTGCGGGCAAAAGTCGGCAACTCGCCGAGATTACTTTGAATAAAGTTTAGGTCGCCGGCATCAATGCCCAGCAACACAATCCGCGGCTTCGGGTCTCGCTTCACGGTAGGCTCCCTGATGGGTATTGATGGTTACGGGTCGTTTCTCGGCCACTGATTGTCGGGCGGCAGCGGTCCACACTGCGATGTCGAAAGCGTCGGTAAAGCCGGGCGAAAATGGGCGTCGATATCGAAGCGCGCGGAAAAAATTTTCCAGGGCTGCGGCGATGGTAAAGCGCAGCATGGAGCGATCCCGAACCAAACCACGATATCCGAGCTGCGCGAGGTCTGCGCATTTACGTGCCAGTGACTGCCTGCGTTGCGACCTCGGTTCCCACCACAGATTGGCGTTGGGGTTGTCGAGGCGGAGTTGTCCCTGCGTGCCGTCAACAAGCACGCATTCCCGGGCGGCTGACGCGTAGGCCAAATCGCAGCGGACCTGCAGGTCGCTGGTAAAATCGAACGTCAGGATTAGGCCGTCCTGGCCGTGCCGCGGCCCAGATGTTTTGGCGGTAACCCAGCAGCTGGCTACCCAGGTCATAGAGTACGCCTCCCTCTTCCGGCGCTTGTCTGTGATCGTTGTTGCTATTCCAGTGGGCGAGGTTTACATGCAACGCCAACTGCGCGGAATTTGGTTCGCCGATTTTCCCTTGCCGGATTGCCGCCGCCAGCTGGCGATACTGCGGCCAGAATGTCCGGTTGAAATTGACCATGAGGCGCGACCATCCTGGAGCATCGGGATCGATGGTATGCAGTTCATGCCCCAGCAGGAAGGGTTTTTCCATGAACACCGGCAGACCCAGTGCGCTGGCTTCATTCCACAGCTGCAGATGACTCGATGGCGGCGTCGCAACCAGCAACGCGTCGAGCGGTTCATTCTCAAGCAATTCGACGTGTTTCGAATAGATACTTGTGGTATGCAGCGAGCGGGCGGCCTGTTCGCGAGCCGCAAGGCCGGGATCGGCAACCGCAAAGTGAGCGCCGGACAGTAACCTTCGTAGTGTCGGCGTGTAATATTTTTGCGCCAGTCTGCCAAAACCGATGACGCCAACGCGCAGCGGACCAGCTTCCGTGGTCTCTGCGTGCGTCGTCATGGGCGCAGCCGCACCACGCTGTGGTGGCACAGCTTACTTCGCATCCACGCGCTCCTCATGGTATTCCTGTTCGGCATTGATTTTCCACAGATCGTGATGTTCACCCCGGACCAACATGCGCGTTGCAAACAATGCTGTCAACATCGAGTGATCCTGGTTGTTGTAGCGATGCAGGCCATTGCGGCCCACCGTACGCAGATTGTCCAGGCCATCGCAAAACTCGCGCACTACCTCGAGATTGGCGGCATAGGTCGAATCATAGACGGGGTAGGCGTTGGGGACACGGAACACACAGCCGTCAATCACCCGGTCTTTGCGGGCCAGCTCAATTTTTGCCAGCTCGCTGGCGGCCAGTTCAATCAGGGCGTCGTCGTCCATGCACCAGAGATCATCCCCCTGCTGGCAAAAATATTCCAGACCGAGGCTGCTCCTGGCCGGGTCGGGCACCATCTCGGGGCTCCAGTTCTTGTAGTTCTGTATACGGGCAACCTTAACCTCGGGCTCGTGGACATAGATCCAGTTATCGGGAAACAGGTCTGGTTCGTCGATGATCAGGCAAACCGTTAGGAAGTCTCGGTGTTTTAGCGCCTGCGCGGCCTGCAAAACGGCTGCGGGCGGTGCCGGTTGCAGTGTTTGTATGAGTTCGGTGATCGGCATGCTGGAGACGAAATAATCGGCATCGAGCCTCGAAACCTCCCCATGCGCTTCAATGCTGACCGAGTCGATACGGTTTCCAGTGCGATGGATGGCGGTGACATTGGTGCTCAGTAGCACCGAGCTACCCGCATTCTCGATGCGCGTTTTGGCTTTCTCCCACATCATTCCGGGGCCGCGGCGCGGGTAGCGGAACTCCTCGATGAGGGTGGTGACCTGTCTGCGCGACTGGAGAAACAGCTTCTGGATGATCACCTTGATCGACAATTCCTTGATGCGTTGGACCGCCCATTCCGAGCTGAGCTCGGAGCACGATATTCCCCAGACCTTTTCGGTATAGGATTTGAAGAAGATCTCAAAGAGCCGCTTGCCAAACGCGTTGGTAACCCATTGCTCGAAGGTTGTTACCTTACGGTAGGGTACGATATGCCACCAGACGTAACTCCAGAGGATGCGGATGCTCTCAAAGATCCCCAGGCCCGTCAGCGTGTTTAGTATCTGGGGCGGATAGTGGAAATACTTCTTCTGATAGTAGATTCTCGACAGGCGCGGCCGCACCAGGAAATCGTCGCCCATGATGTCTTGCCAGATAGTATCGACGACGTCCGATTTGGTGAAGAAGCGGTGGCCACCCATATCGAAATGATAGTCTTTATAGGACTCCGTGCGCGCGATCCCGCCCACTTGCTTGTATTTCTCCAGCACGGTGACCGCTATGTCGTGCTTCAACATTTCTAACGCGGCGGTCAGGCCCGCGGGCCCACCACCGATAAGAATTGCCTTTTTGGGCTCGTTGTCTCTGCTGCGCATATCCATGGATGGATTCAATTCCGTCTTGGTTGTAACTGGTTTACGGTTCGGGGTTAGTTCGAACTGGACCGTGTCTGACCCGGTGGTGCTAACGCGGCCAACGCATAGCCCAGAAATCCCAAGCCGAAGGCCAGTCCCGCATTGAGATAGTAGAGCAGGTGCAGCGGGAGGCAACGTACGCAGAACAACCACCCGCGCGATTTCGCCAGGAATCGGAAAAAGCCGCTGTTGATTGCAATAAAGAGCGCCATACAGAGGACAACCAGAACGAGCGCTTGCGGCTGTACTATCGATGCGAGGGTCAGTAACGCGGTGAGGCAGGCCATGATCACGGAATTCCGGTTTCTGGTATCGAGGCTGAAGTCAGCGGGCATGGTTTTGCGCTCCAGCAGCAGGTGCGTCCATGGTATACCACGCAAGCGCAAATCCGTGCGTAACATGCTGCCGAGCGTCCAGCGCTTGAGGTGGGTGCCCAGGATCGATTTATCCAATCTGATCTGAAATCCCCGGTCCCGGAGTCGATAACCAAATTCGATGTCCTCGCACTTGCGGCTGTATCTGCCTGTATCGAACCCTCCGACTTCTTTGAATGCGCTCGTACGTACCGCACCCAGGCCCGTCCAGAAGTGTGATGCCTCCTCGGTGCTCGTCTGGTGAACATAATGGTGCAGCAGATTGCGGTACAGGCTGATCAGGTTTTGAGCCGCCGGTTGTGCGTCGTAGGAACCGAACAGGGCGTCAGTCTCTGGATATTGCTCGAAATACTGCGTGACCTGGAGCAACGTATTGGGGGCAATGATAACATCCGAGTCGACGAACAGGAGGAGGTCGCCCAGCGCGTACTCCGCGGCAAAGTTTCGAATACGACCGGGGCCCAAATTGCACGATGGCTGGAGTACGGTAACTTCTGCGTGGTGTGCGACTTCGTACGTGTTATCAGTGGATTTGTCATCGGCGACGATGATTTCGACGTCCGCATCCGCCTGTTGCTTGATTGCGGCGAGACATTCCGGCAGGTACTCGGCAGCGTTATAGGCAGGGACGATCACAGATAGTCGCTTTACGGTCTTTCGATCGATCGCTTCGGTAGCGGTCGACCGGCCGGGGTCGGAGTGCGCCGATTTGTCTATTGTTGTGTCTATTGGCAAAATTAATCCATCCGATTGCGGTGCTGTTCAGTTTTGGCGAATGTAAAGCGAAGGAAATTCCGCTGACCGTTGATAGTGGTCGACGATCCTTGGATCGTTCATGTTTCTTATCGCAAAGTCACTGATTACTCTCGGTTTATACTTTTCAACTATAGTATAGATATCGTAATCGTAGGGCTTTAATGAGCGGTATTTGTCCATCTGCATGCCCGGTGCCACGCTGTACCAGAAATAGTCCACGTCTTTTCTGAATAGATTGAACTTGTTATTGCCGTCATACACGTAATCCTGTGGCCGGGTAATCTGTTTGACGTAATTGACTCTGGCCAACTGTTCGGACTGGTTAGACCAATAGAGGTGAGTGGTCTTCATAGCAAGCGGTGTTATCGATGCGATCACGAGACAGAGGGCGATCGCTACACGGTTGGTCCTGAATAGCTGCACCATGCCCCAACCTGCCACGATGGCGATCAGGGGCATCGAGGACAAATAGTACCAGTACGCCTGCGAACGCCAGGCGACTGCAAAGAACAGCAAGCCCGCAGCGATCGCGGCGAGTTCCAGCTGCGCCCGTTCCTTTTTAAGGAGTAATCCATAGCAGAAGAAAAGCAGGGTTATAGCGCCCAGATCCCGGATGTTTTCCAGCAGCCGTAGCCGCGGGAACGGATCGCCCCCGCCGTGCGCGTTCATCTCAAAATTGAGCAGGAAGTAGGTTCCCAGGGCGTCGGTAGCGTAAAGATACAGCAGGTAGGCCGACCACACTCCCACCAGCGCTACGCCAAAACCCAGCAGCCGCTGCATCGGCAGCAATTTCTGCAGGGTGCGCAGCACTAACACTGCGCCGGTCAACAGGATCAAAAAAATTGCCTTTTGCAGAAACAGGAATGCAATGCCCAGAAAGACGCCACCGAGCAGGAGGTCTCTCACGCGATCATTGCGCAAATAATGGAACACGTAATAGAGGGATAGCATGCCAAAGAAGGTTTGCGGCACATCGGGCCGCACTTCAATCCCCGTGTTCAGGAAAAAGATGTTATAGGCCAGGAGCAGGGTGGCGACCAATGCGGTAAGGCGGTCGAAGAGCAGTTTTGCCAACAGGTAGGTCAGGCCGAGAATGCCCGCACTCAGGCCAAAGGTCAGTCCCCGGGCGATGAAGAGCACAGCCGTGGAGTCGCCAAAAACCAGGAAAACCGGGGCTAGAAGGTAGTAGAGCAGCGGATGATGATGTTGAAAAAAATCCACATAGACGCGCTCCCCCTGGACGACTTTCCACGCGGAATGGAGCGCTTCAAACTCGTCGACATGGAACGGGTGCAGCATCGCAAGTGCCGCGAGCAGTGCGATGGTAGCGATCAATAATGCCCAGGGCACCAGGTCCGCCAGCTTGTCGACCAGCGGTTGCATGATGAACGAGGTCGGTGGGCTCGATTTCGCATCCATCTAATAGAGACACTCCGTTATTGTTGATCGGTGTAGCGAGATGACATAGTTCATTTTCCGGGGTGCGAAACTACGGAGCAACGTTGACGGTCGCTTCAGCATTACTACTGCAAGCCATCGAATCAAAGTAGTCAATGGTTTTAATTAACCCCTCGCGCAAAGCAATCGTCGGTTTCCATTCCAGCGCTTGTGCGGCAAGGCGGATATCGGGTTGACGCTGTTTGGGATCATCTTCCGGCAAGGGCTCGAATACGAGTTTTGAGCGAGACCCTGTTAGCTCCAGTACCAACTGCGCAAGTTCCAGCATGGTAAATTCATCCGGATTACCCAGGTTAACCGGGCCAGTGAATTCGTTCGCCGAGCCCATCAAGCGAACCAGCCCTTCAATCATGTCATCGACGTAGCAGAACGAGCGCGACTGCGAGCCTTCGCCGTAGATGGTGATTGGCTCGTTCCTGAGTGCCTGGAGAATAAAGTTCGATACGACCCTGCCATCGTTGGGATGCATGCGCGGCCCGTAGGTGTTGAATATGCGGGCGATCTTGATGGGCAACTGATACTGCCGGAAATAATCGAAGAACAGGGTTTCCGCGCAACGCTTGCCCTCATCGTAACAGGCGCGGGAGCCTATGGGGTTGACGTTACCCCAATAGGCTTCCGTCTGGGGGTGGACCGCGGGGTCCCCATAGACCTCGCTCGTCGAAGCCTGGAGTATCCTGATGCCCAGCCGCTTCGCCAGTCCCAGCGCATTGATTGCACCATGAACACTGGTCTTGGTGGTCTGCACGGGGTATCTCTGGTATTGAATGGGGGATGCCGGGCACGCCAGATTAAAGATTTCGTCCACCTCAACGTACAACGGAAAGCAGACATCGTGACGAATGATCTCGAAAAGCGGATTATCGGCCAGCGGC
>CAMYKE010000123.1 GCA_947258895.1 uncultured Pseudomonadales bacterium
TTACGCATAGCTACGGCTATGCATTGCGCGCCTTTCGTGCAATCTGCGAACCGACCGACTCGCCATCTTACACGCCAATCGGTGACGGATGCGGGCTAGTCGCTACTTTTGCAGTCGAAATTCGGCAGATCGCGCGTGTGCAGTTAAGCCCTCGCCTCGCGCCAGTACCGATGCGACCTTTCCCAGCCTGGCACCGCCCTGCTTCGAACAGCCGATAATGGAAGAGCGCTTTTGAAAATCATAGACTCCGAGCGGCGATGAGAAGCGTGCCGTACCCGAAGTGGGCAGCACATGGTTGGGCCCGGCGCAATAATCACCGATAGCTTCCGGGGTATGGTAACCGAGAAAAATCGCACCGGCATTGGTGATTGCGGGCAACAATGCGTGCGGGTCCGCAACAGCCAGCTCAAGATGCTCCGGCGCCACGTGATTAATGACCTCCACCGCCTGGCCCAGGTTGTCCACCAGTACGAATATGCCCCGGTCTGCCAACGATTGGCTGATGATGTCCTTGCGCTCCATCTCCGGCAACAAACGCTGCATGCTCGCCGAGACGGCATCGATCAGCCGCTGTTCCGGCGTAACCAGGATCGCCTGGGCCTGCTCGTCATGCTCTGCCTGGGAGAACAGGTCCATGGCAATCCAATCCGGTTCCGCGCCGCCATCATACACTACCAGTATTTCCGAAGGCCCCGCAATCATATCAATGCCAACTTGCCCAAACACTTGCCGCTTCGCAGTTGCCACATAAATATTGCCCGGCCCCACGATCTTGTCGACCTTCGGCACCGCCGCGGTGCCATAGGCCAGCGCCGCAACTGCCTGCGCGCCGCCGATCGTAAAGACACGATCCACCCCGGCCACGCGAGCTGCGGCGAGCACCAGCTCATTTAGCTCACCGGCCGGTGCCGGCACCACCATGATAATTTCCTCGACGCCCGCCACCTGGAATGGTAACTCCGAATCCGCTCGGCCGCGGCCTCGAGCGCCGCGAGTTGCGCTGCAGGAATCGCTGCCAGAGCCTGTTGCAATCGCTGTTGCGGTAACTCCAGAGCAGCGCTGCCGGCCACCGAATAGCCATCGAACTCCCGCGTATAGTCGAGTAGCGCGGCATCACCGCGCTGCCGCACCCCGCGCACGATCTCGGCAACCCGGGCCTCGATTTCCCGGCTAACTTGATCCTCCCACGCCAGCCGGGCATCCAGGGTAGCGGTAAAGTTCGAATCACGGTACTTGAGTTGGAGAATATCGAGAGACATCATTGGGCCACTACTGGTAACAAAAATATTGTACGACCTGGCTGGATGAACGAGCGCTATGTCGCCGCAACCGCATCCGCCAATTGCTCGATCAGCGGCTGGACCAGGCGATGCTTCATCTTCATTGCTGCCTTGCAGACGACGAGCCGGGCACTGATTGGCGCGATCAATTCCAGCGGCTCCAGGCCATTCGCCTTCAGGGTCTTGCCGGTATCGACAATATCGACGATACGATCTGCCAAATCCAGTATCGGCGCCAGCTCCATGGCCCCATACAGCTTGATGATATCAACCTGCTCGGCGCGCTCGGCATAGAACCGCCGGGTAATGTTTACGAACTTGGTGGCAACCCGCAGCCGTCGTGCCGGCTCGGGTTGACCGACCCGACCGGCCGTCATGAGCCGACACCGCGCGATCTTGAGATCGAGGGGCTCATACAAGCCCTGCCCGCCAAATTCCATTAACACATCCCGCCCCGACACCCCGAGGTCGGCAGCACCGTGGCTGACGTAGGTAGGCACGTCGGTCGCCCGGATTACCACCAACCGGACATCAGGCCGGTTGGTTTCGAAAATCAGTTTGCGGCTGGAGGAAATATCCTCGACGGGTTCGATACCCGCATGCATGAGCAGGGGAATCGTCTCCTCGAGTATCCGCCCCTTGGAAAGAGCGATGGTTAGTCCGCGGGGGTTACTCACCTGGTCCAGCTGCTCCGGCTATCCCGGTACCCGGCGAATCCTGGCGCCGAGAATCTGCAGTTTTTCCTCGATACACTCGTAGCCGCGGTCGATGTGGTAGATGCGATCGACACTGGTCTCGCCCTGCGCCACCAGGCCCGCAATTACCAGGCTGGCCGAAGCGCGCAAATCGGTGGCCATCACCGGCGCGCCGCGCAATTCATTAACACCGGTCACGATTGCGGTATTCCCTTCCAGGGCAATCTCTGCGCCCATACGGATCATTTCATGAACATGCATAAAGCGGTTCTCGAAGACCGTTTCGGTCACCGTGCCGACTCCTCTGGCCACCGCGTCCAGGGCCACAAACTGTGCCTGCATATCCGTCGGAAATGCCGGATAGGGTGCAGTATGCACGCTGACGGACCTGAGTTCACGGCCGCGCATGTCGAGCTCAATCCAGTCATCGCCATGGTCGACTTTAGCCCCGGCTTCCTTAAGCTTCATGATAATGGATTCCACGATATCCGGCCGGGTATCCTTGACCCGCAAATGGCCGCCGGTGACGGCGGCCGCCACCAGATACGTGCCCGTCTCAATTCGGTCAGGCAACACGTCGTAGCTGCAGCCATGCAGTCTATCGACGCCGATCACGCGTATGGTATCGGTGCCGTGACCCTCGATTTTTGCACCCATCTTGATCAGGCATTCCGCCAGGTCAACGACTTCGGGCTCGCGTGCTGCATTTTCCAGCAGAGTCTCGCCTTCGGCGAGGGCGGCGGCCATCAGGATGTTCTCGGTCCCTGTTACCGTCACGGTATCAAAGAACACATGTGTTCCCTTGAGGCGACCATCAACCTTGGCCCGGATATAGCCATCCTCCACCACGATATCGGCGCCCATTGCCGTCAAGCCGCGAATATGGAGATCCACCGGTCTGCTACCGATCGCACAACCGCCAGGCAACGAAACTTCGGCCTGACCGTAATGTGCCAGCATGGGCCCGAGCACCAGGATCGACGCCCGCATGGTCTTCACCAATTCATAGGGTGCGTGGTAGTGCTTGATCGTACTGCCGTCTATATGGACATTGGTCTTCTCGTCGATTACCGGCTCGATACCCATATTCCCCAGCAACTCGATCATGGTGGTGATGTCATGCAGGTGCGGCAAATTACCCACCACCAACGGCTCGTCCGACAACATTCCCGCCGCAAGGATTGGCAGTGCGGCATTCTTGGCACCGGAGATGCGCACATCGCCTTCCAGCCGCCGGCCGCCTTCAATTAATAGTTTATCCATCTCGATACCCGCTTATTGTTGTTATTGTCGTTACTGGCTGGCCCATTCGGCGGGCGTATAGGTCTGTATGGTAACCGCATGAATCGTACCGGCGGCGATTTGCTCATTGATGGCGGCATATACCGTCTGCTGCCGTTTCACCGCGTTCAGTGATTCAAACCGCGGGCCGACCGCCCTGATCTGGAAATTCGCGCCCTCGCCCGTCACCTCCACCTCGCAGTCCGGTAAATGCGACTCCAGCAGTGCTTTTACTTCATCAGGTTGCATCGGCTGCACCGACCTTTAAAACATGAACAAAGGGGGTCTAAATTAGCAGATTAGGCTTGCTTTGGCGACTCTCAAACCGCCGGATTCTCCTTGATCGGTAATATTTCATCGATACCGCTAACCTGGGCAACACCCAATAGCCCGGGCGGCACGTTGCTGAACACCAGTTCAATACTGCGTGCCCGGGCATACCGCAACCAGCTGAGCAACAACGACACCCCGGCACTGCCAGCCTGGGTAACACCGGACAGGTCAAACACGCAGGGATTGGCCTTCGACTGTTTGATAAACGCATTGCCTTCGGCGTGGATCTGCACCGCGTTATCGAAGGTCAGCGGCCCGCTCACCAGGACCGCGTCATCTTCACCAAGCCGCAGGCTATTTTTCACCCTGGCCTGGTTGTCACTCATCCCCGGCTTCGCCTACCTTGCTGGTCCAGTCGCTGATCACCAGATCGATGTCATTCCTGTTTACCTTCATCAAGCGCGCGAACTGGTTGCGATAGGTAAGTCCGATATTGATACCATTTACAATCACGTTCTCGATCTTCCACTTGCCTTGCCGGTTCAGGAACATGGAGTAGCTGATCGGGAACTTGTTGCCGTCATCCGTATACAATTCGACATCGACTTTCTGCTTCTTGAGGTTTGGTTTTCCCGACTGCTTGGGAGGCAGCACCACGATGCGCTGGTTTTCATATTCGAGCAGCCCTTTGGAATACAATTGCATCAGGCTGCCCTTGAACACTTCCGCAAACCGGTCCCGCTGTTCGGCAGTGGCACCCTTGTAGTACTTTGCCATTACCCGCCGGGCAATACGCTTGAAGTCCAGGTGCGGGCCGATCAGGCGTTCGATATCCGCAAAGAAAAGTTCGCTGTCGGCCAGGTACTGCTCGCGATTACTGATAATCTGCTTCAGCACTTCATCCTGGGTAGATGCGACAACATCGAAGGCCTGCTGATTCGGTACAGAGGCCGCAACCAGGCCCGCCCAGCACAGCGCCAGTAGCCCGATAACCGAAAACTTGAGTATTCGAAACATGATTATTTCCTCATTCCAATTCTGGTTCAGCCCCAGGGACAACCCTGTATTTTACTCTTTTACCGAATTAAACAAAAACTGGCCGATCAGGTCTTCCAGCACCAGCGCCGACTGGGTATCCTCGATCAGGTCGCCGTCCACCAAAAATTCCTCATCGGCCCCCGTGACCAGGCCGATGTATTTTTCGCCGAGCAAGCCCGAGGTCAGGATGGCCGCTGCCGTATCGGTGGTAAGATTGTTATAGCTCTCGTTGATCTGCATTTCCACCACGCCGGAGAACGTATCCGTATCCAGTTCAATGCCCGTCACGCGGCCAATGGTCACTCCCGCGATGGTGACCTTTGAACGCACGGCCAAACCACCGATATTCTCAAACGACGCATAGAGCGTGTAGTACGAGTCGCGTTTGGCCACCGTCAGGCCGCTGACGTTCAGGGCCAGCACCAGTAACGCGATAAATCCGGCCAGCATAAACAAGCCAACCCCCACTTCTATGGTACTGATCCGCATTTTCAAAGATCTCCGAACATAACAGCGGTTAAAATAAAGTCCAAACCCAATATCGCAAGCGATGAATACACCACGGTTTTGGTGGTGGCACGGCCAATGCCTTCAGAGGTTGGCACGGAATCGAATCCCTGGAAAACTGCAATCCAGGACACCACGAAGGCAAACACGACGGTTTTAATCACCCCGTTCAGCACATCTTCGCCAAACTCCGTCGCCGCCTGCATGTTAGCCCAGAAGGAACCCTGGTCTACGCTTAACCACTCCACCGAAACCAGGTAACCGCCCCAAATGCCGACGGCATTAAAAATCAGGGCCAGGATAGGCATCGCGATGAATCCGGCCAGCAGGCGCGGCGCAATAACATAGCGCAGCGGGTCAACGCTGAGCATTTCCATGCTGGTGATTTGCTCGGTAGCCTTCATCAGGCCAATCTCTGCCGTCAGCGAGGACCCCGCGCGCCCGGCGAACAGCAAACCGGTCACAACCGGCCCAAGTTCGCGGGTCAGGCTGAGCGACAGCATGGTTCCAACCGCCTGCTCGGCGCCGAAATCGACCAGTATCGTGTATCCCTGCAAGCTGAGCACCATGCCAATGAATATGCCGGACACGACAATAATCGGTAGCGACAGCACGCCGACCATGTACAGCTGCTTTACCAGTAGCGGGAAACCCTTGCGCAGGTTGGGGATGCGAAACAACGCATGCGCCACGAAAGCGCCGGAGCGGCCCAGCACCGCCAGTATCCCCAGCCCCATCTTGCCAAGCATCCGCAGTCGCGCGATCATTGCGCCTCTCCCAGCATGTCATCGAGGAAATCCTGGGCCGGGAAATGGAACGGTACGGGTCCATCCGGCAGTCCCTGCATAAACTGGCGCACCATCGGCGATTCGTCCTCCCGAAGTCGCTGCGGACTGCCCTGCCCGATAACCTTGCCGCCGGCTAACACGTATATCTTGTCCGCGATGCTGGCCGTTTCATGAATATCGTGGGAGACGACAATACTGGTCATCGACAAGGAACTGTTCAGCAATTCGATAAGTTCCAGCAGCACCCCCATCCCGATGGGATCCTGACCGGCAAACGGTTCATCATACATGATCATTTCCGGATCCAGCGCGATGGTGCGCGCGAGCGCTGCGCGCCGGGTCATTCCACCCGACAACTCGCTCGGCATCAGATCCCTGGCCCCGCGCAAACCCACGGCTTGTAACTTCATCAGCACGATATCCCGGATCATCGCCTCGGGAAGCCGGGTATGCTCACGCAACGGAAAAGCGACATTTTCATACACCGTCCGGTCGGTGAACAGCGCGCCACTCTGAAACAGCATGCCGATTCGGCGCCGTAGCCGATACAATTCCTTGCGGCCCAGCTCGGTTACATTCTGGCCATGACTCTTCGCGAATTACCGCGGTAATCTGGCCTCGCGGTACGTCCAGGTCGATGTTATCGAAGATCATGCGTTCACCCTGCGCAAAACACAGGCCACGAATCTCAATGAAGTTCTCGGAAGTCGCTGACATCAACTCTAGGCTGCAAAGCCAAACCCTGGCAAGCTGGAATGGGCCACCAGAAATTTGGCGGCTATTTGATGGGCGCGACTATAACATTTGTGGCTGCGGAAACAAATCGGTCAGGCGGTTATTTTACATTGCGCGCACGAGCGTGAATTAGGCCACGGATCCCTTGCATTAGCGCGGGAATGCACCTTTAATGGTCGCGCTCCACCAGCACTCCATCAACATGCAAATCACGGCAATTGCGCAGGACCCAGACGCTTGATTTTACCCATCGTAACGATCTTCATTGGAACCGCCCTCCTGCTTTGGAGCGCTGACAAGTTTGTGACGGGTGCGGCTTCACTGGCACGCAACCTGGGCATGTCGCCATTGCTGATTGGCATCACAGTAGTCTCAATCGGCACCTCCGCGCCCGAAATACTCATTTCCCTGACCGCCGCACTGCTCGGCGCCAGCGGCATAGCGATTGGCAACGCAATCGGCTCCAACATCGCCAACATCGGGCTGGTACTGGGAATCACAGCCCTGGTAGCACCCTTGCCGGTGCAGTCTACGCTGATGCGCAAGGAGTTTCCGATCCTGGTGATCGTGACCATTGTGGCCGGCATTCTCATACTCGACCTGCGCCTGGACCGCATTGACGGTCTGATTCTGTTCGCAGGACTGGCGGTCGTGATGTACCTGCTGGTCCATTTTCGTCCGCCCCCCCGGGCCGCGAAGGAAATCGAACTGGAAGAGGAGGAAATGGCGCATCTCACCACGCGCCAGGGGGTATTCTGGTTCATCACAGGACTGTTGCTGCTCATCCTGAGTTCCCGGATACTGGTGTGGGCCGCGACCGAAATTGCGATGGGGCTTGGGGTCAGCGACCTGGTGATTGGTCTGACAATCGTTGCCATCGGCACCAGCCTGCCGGAATTGGCGGCGTCAATCACCAGCGTCCTCAGGGGTCACCATGACATTGCCATTGGCAATGTTATTGGCTCGAATATATTCAACCTGCTGGCGGTCATGGCCATTCCGGGCGTCATCGAGCCGTACGACTTTGCGCTGGAGGTACTATTGCGTGATTATGGACTCATGCTGACCTTGACGCTGCTGCTGGTATTCCTGGCCTATGACGGTCGCAAGGACGGCAAGCAGCATGCGCTGGGTCGCGGCGCGGGCGTATTGTTCAGCTGTGCGTACATTGGCTATTTAGTCCTGCTCTACGTGCAGCATTAAGTCGCAAGTTGGGTATAATGAACCAATCTCCGCAACGAATAGAACAATGACAACGACATCACTGATCGAATCGGCCAAGCGGACCATCACCATCGAAGGCAATGCGGTGAATGCGCTGCTAGCTCGGATTGACACCGATTTCGCGCGCGCCTGTGAGCTGATGCTAAATTGCGATGGCCGGGTGATCGTTACCGGCATGGGAAAATCGGGGCACATTGGCAACAAGATCGCCGCAACCCTGGCCAGCACAGGCACTCCCGCCTTCTTCGTTCATCCCGGCGAAGCCAGCCACGGAGACCTCGGAATGGTGACCAGCAAGGATGTCGTGCTGGCCCTTTCCAACTCCGGGAACACCCACGAAGTGCTCACCATTGTGCCGCTCATTAAGCGCATGGGCGCCCGGCTTATCAGCATGACCGGGGTACCCGGCTCACCGCTGGCGACCCAGGCGCAGGTCCACCTCAATGTGGGCGTCGCCGAGGAAGCCTGCCCCCTGGGACTGGCGCCGACCTCGAGCACGACAGTAGCACTGGTGATGGGTGATGCCCTGGCCGTGGCGCTGCTCGAGGCACGTGGTTTTAGCGCAGAAGAATTCGCCTTTTCGCATCCGGGCGGCACACTGGGCCGGCGCCTGTTGCTCAAGGTCGAGGATGTGATGCATACGGGGCAGGCGATACCGGTCGTCGCGGCAACAACCCGGTTGGGCGACGCGCTGCTGGAAGTCACCCAAAAGAAACTGGGTATGACGGCGGTCGTGAATGACAGCGGACAACTTCTCGGCATATTTACGGATGGTGACTTGCGGCGAGCCCTTGATCACAAAATCGACATCCAGCAAACGCCGATCAGCGAAGTCATGACGCACAACTGCAAAACGGTCAGTGCAGATATCCTCGCCGCCGAGGCGTTGCTGATCATGGAAAACGCCAAGATCAATGCGTTGATCGTGGTAGATGCTGACAACGTTCCCGTCGGCGCGCTCAATACACACGATTTACTGCAGGCGGGCGTCATTTAAACCAATCACCCGACGCTGTGTGGCGCCGGGCCAGGGGAGAAGCTAGGAGCCTGTCGGACTTGGGTGTTCGTAGCGAGGGAAAGTCCGGTTTGAGGCAGATTTTGGGCTCTTTTGAGGCGAATAGTAATTCTATTTAACGAGAAAGAGTACAAAATATGTCCCCACTTCATTATTACAAGAGCGGCTTTTCCGCAGTAGATTCAGCCCAAGTCCGACAGGCTCCTAGTGCGCTCGATGCAAACCGGTTGCGATCGGGCCAACCCAAGCTGGCGCCGGTATCCATGGTCCCCCACAGCCAGACTTCTGGTCTGATTCGGGATTCGTCCAGTACCCGGTTTCCCCTGTACAAGGGATGTCGATGCAGCGCCTGATCCTGATAACCGCAATCGGAATTGGGTTATTCCTGGTATCAATGGCATTACAGTATCGCCAGCCGACCACGTCTGAACAGGCACTGCCCCAGACCGAACCTGAGCCCGAGGCCGATTATTATTTTCTCGGCACGCGCAGCAAGCATTTCGACGAGCAGGGTCGCTTCAGCTACGAATTTCAGGCGCGCCGCATTGAGCATTTCGTAAGCGGCGACTACACTCTCGTCGACGCTCCAACCATGATGTTGTATCCGGAAGATGGCGTTCCCTGGATGGTGCAGGCCCGGCAGGGCCGAGCGGAGGCGGGCAATGATTCCTTTGAACTCTGGGAAAACGTCCGGGTCAATCGAGACACACCGGATGATCCGCTGCAAATGAAAACGGAAAAACTGACACTGCAGCCGGCACGCAACCTGGCAACCACGGAGGAGGACATTGTGATCACCAATCCACGCGGGCGTGTTGATGCAACGGGCCTGAAGGCCTACATAGACAAAAATCGGCTCGAGTTGCTTTCCAATGTGAGAATGTACCATGACCCGGTCCAGACCAATTAGCCTGCTGCACCTGATAGTAGCCGGCATACTGCTGGCGCCGGCGTCACTGTGGGCGCTGCCCGACGACCAGCAGCAACCGATCCGGATACAATCGAACTCCGCCGAGATCGATGATAGCCGGGGCGTCGCGATCTACATTGGAGACGTAAACGTGGTACAGGGCTCAATCAAGGTGCTGGCCGACAAGGTTACCGTCCACAATAGCAAGACCGGCATTAGCAAGGTCGTTGCGACCGGCGCACCAGCCCACTACCAGCAACAGCGAGCAGCAGGCAGCGCCGTCACCAACGCCTACGGTAATATCGTGGAATATCGCATTCAGGACCAGTTCATCAGTATCCTCAAGAATGCCAGGCTCGAAGAAGAAGGCAACTCATTTAGTGGCGAGCGCATCGACTACGATATGCGGAAGCGAACCGTCAAGGCTTACAGCGACGACAAAGCGCCGAGTGGCGATAAAAACTCGCGGGTGGAAATCATCATTCAACCCCGGGCTGTGTCAGCGGAAACGGATTCAGGCGCCAATGCGCCGGTAGAGGAAGGCCCTGCCACTATGCAGCCCGGCGATACTGAGCCAGACGACCAAGCAACGGAAAACGAGGAATAACGCTACCATGACGCGCCTGAGCGCCCGCAATTTAGCCAAGAGTTTCAAGGAGCGACGTGTCGTTGAAGATGTTTCCTTTTCCATCGAGGAGGGGCAAATTGTCGGGCTGCTGGGACCCAATGGCGCCGGCAAGACCACCTGTTTCTACATGATCGTCGGACTCATCAAGAGTGACGAAGGTGTCATCTCAATGGGCGACGAAGATATTTCGCAACTCGCGATGCACCAGCGCGCCCGCAAAGGCATCGGCTACCTGCCCCAGGAGCCATCAATTTTCCGCAAACTCTCCGTTGCCGACAATATTCTCGCGATCCTCGAAACTCGCAAGGACCTGACTCGGGCGCAGCGCGACGCAAAGCTCGAGGGCTTGCTTGAGGAGTTCCATATTACCCACATTCGCAACAGCAAGGGGATGAGCCTGTCCGGGGGCGAGCGACGTCGTGCAGAAATCGCAAGGGCACTGGCGATCGAGCCATCCTACGTGCTGCTGGATGAACCCTTTGCCGGCGTCGACCCGATTTCAATTAACGATATCAAACACATCATCCTGCATCTGAAAGGTCGAGGCATCGGGGTATTGATCACTGACCACAATGTTCGCGAAACCCTGGCTATATGTGAAAAGGCCTATATCGTCTACGAAGGCCATATCATTGAGGAAGGAAATGCGGCGGTAATTCTATCCAGCCAGAAGGTGAAAGATGTTTACCTCGGCGAGGAATTCGCGCTCTAGCCGCCATATCTCACCGATTTTTGGAATTATCGCCGAGAGATTGTGCGTTGTACGGGATTTTCCGACGAAGGGGATAGCCGTCGCTATAGCCGCA
>CAMYKE010000124.1 GCA_947258895.1 uncultured Pseudomonadales bacterium
GCTGCTGCGGTACGGTATCAAAGGTCACATCGAATCCGGATCAAGCACCGGGAATAGCCGTCAGGTAATAACTACCTGACAGATCACGCTAGACTAAAAGATACCGGCATTACGAGTTGATGTACAGCCGCATTGTCACCACCCAGATGGTCGCTGCCACCGTCCGCACGCCAGGTCGCAGCTACTTCTTGTCAGGGGCCTGGGCTGGTGACACCCGCTCATCCCATCGGGGTACACAGGTACACCTGGCATGCCAGCTGGGCGCCGCCGCAGGCGGCTGGTGCAGTAAGGATTCGCTGGTCGTGGAGCGTCTCTGTTAACACACCGGGTACGGGAATGACTGGACTCTTGTCAGATGCCCAGTCGCTCAAAAAATGATCGCAGCGCAAGCTCGCTTCCCTCTTCCCACGCGCGCAACGCCGCCGTGCCGATGATGGCGATATCCGCATGGGCGCCGATAAACTCGATATCGGCCTTCTCTGACACACCAAAACCCACCCCAAGCGGCACCTCGGTCGCGGCGCGACAGCGATCCAGAAATTCTGCCACCTCAGCGGTCATATCGGTTTTGCTCCCGGTGACGCCCTTGCGAGCCACCGCATAAACGAAACCATTCGCAGCTTCGCCAAGCTGGCGCAAACGCTGGTCGGAATTGGTCGGCGTCATCAGGATAATCGGCGCCAGCCCCGCGGCCCGGGCCAGGCCGTGCAACTCACCCGCTTCCTCCAGCGGCAGGTCAGGAAGGATGAAGCCACAGGCGCCAGCCGCCTTGAGACGGTCTATATACTGACGGTGACCCATTTTAAAGGCCGTGTTGTAATACCCCATCATCAACACCTTGAAATCGAACCGCGCACTCACCCGGGCCATAAATTCGAAACACTCCGCGACGGTGGTACCGCGCTCGATCGACAGCTGGTTTGCCTTCACAAACAGCGGGCCATCGGCTGACGGCTCGGTAAAGGGGAATTGCAGCTCGACAAAATCAACGCCGAACTCGTTCATAATCTCAAGCTCTTTGAGATTGTCCTCAAAGGAAGGATAGCCGCACACCACATGCGTCATCACTAATGGCGACTTGTGCTTACGCCGTTCCCTGATGGATGCCTCAAGCTCCATATTCTGTCGCCTTCTGCCGAATAAAGGATTTCCAGTTGGCATCATCCAGGGCATCCGCGATCGTAAAGATATCCTTGTCGCCGCGCCCTGACATATTGACCAGAATCACCTCATCTTTCGCCATCCGGGGGGCTTCCTCGATCGCCTGGACGAAAGCGTGGGTGCTCTCCAGCGCCGGAATCAAGCCCTCGGTTGTCATACACAACCGCAATGCAGCTGTGACCTGGTCATTGGTCGCGGCCTCGAAGCGGACGCGATTATTTTCCCACAGGTAGGCGAGGATCGGGTTGATCCCAATGTAGTCGAGACCGGCCGCCACCGACTGGGTCTCCAGCATATTGCCTTCCTCGTTCTGCAGGAAATAGGTTTTGTAGCCCTGCGCCACGCCCACGCTGGCGTCATCATAGGCGAGTCGCGCCGCGTGGCGACCGAGGCCCTTGCCCAGTCCGCCCGCTTCCACGCCCACCAGTTCGACGCCCTCATCGTCGAGAAATCCCTGAAACAGGCCGATTGCATTGGAGCCCCCGCCCACGCAGGCGTAGACACGGTTTGGCAGGCGACCGGCGCAATCGAGAAGCTGGCGACGCGCTTCCTTGCCGATGATGGACTGAAAAAAACTCACCAGTTCGGGGAACGGATGTGGCCCGCAGGCAGTCCCCAACACATAGTGAGTGTCGGCCATATTGCTCACCCAGTCGCGCAGCGCTTCGTTGATGGCATCCTTAAGCGTCTTCTGGCCATCCCGTACTGCCACGACCCGGGCGCCCATGTTTTCCATCCAGAACACATTGGGCCGCTGCCGCTTGACGTCGACTTCGCCCATGTAGATCGTGCAGTCAAAGCCAAACCTGGCGGCCATGGTCGCCGTCGCATATCCATGCTGGCCCGCCCCGGTTTCCGCGATCACCCGGGACTTGCCAAGGCGTCTGGTCAGCAGCCCCTGGCCTATCACATTGTTAATCTTGTGCGACCCGGTATGGTTGAGATCCTCGCGCTTCACATATATTTGCGCGCCGCCAAGTTGTTTCGACAGATTGGGCAGGTGAGTCACGGGCGTAGGCCGGCCCGAATACTCCCTCATTAGTTGTTCGTACTCCGCCCAGAACGCCGGGTCCTTTTTACAGGTATGGAAACAGTCGCCCAACTCCTCGACCGTAGTAGTTAATATCTCCGGCAGAAAAGTCCCGCCGAATTGGCCGTAATAACCTTCCCGACCCTCCGTAAATTTAAATAAATCCATACAAGTTAGTATACTTAGCCATCATAAGGGGGCGATAGCTTAACCCAAAAGCGTGAAAAAACAAGGCTTGGGAGGCCGATAGGCGGCGAGAAACCTTGACAGCCAGCCGTCCCGGCCGATACTTGAATCAGGACTTCATGTTTCCGGTAAAAGGCGTACTCCTGTGCCTGCAACTCCCACGGCCATACAAAAATGAAATCGGCACTGTTGCTATCCGGCGGCGGAGCACGCGGTGCCTACCAGGTAGGCGTGCTCAAGGCCCTCGCCCAGTTGCAAGCCAAAAATGCCCACAATCCGTTTTCGATCATCAGCGGCACTTCCTCCGGCGCTATCAATGCGGTTGCGCTGGCCGCATCGGCCAATAATTTTCGTCTCGCGGTCAAAAAGGTCGAGCGTATCTGGCACAACCTGCATGTGGATCGCGTCTATCGTTCGGGGGTTCTGGACCTGGTAGCCAGTGGCGCGCGCCTCACAGCATCCCTTTTTAATCGTGGAATAGGCACCTCGCGACCGATCGCGTTGCTGAATAATGATCCGTTGAAGAACCTGCTCGACCATACCATCCAGTTTCGCAACATCCAGAAACGCATTGACAGCGGATTCCTCGAGGCCGTCGCAATAACCGCGTGCGGCTACAGTTCGGGGGAAAGTGTTACCTTTTTCCAGGGGAACCCGGAACTCACCAAATGGCGCCAAACCCGCAGCGTCGGCGTGCCTGCTGAACTGAATGTCGATCACCTGCTCGCATCATCGGCCATTCCATCCATTATGCCGGCCCGAAAAATAAGCCGCGAATATTTTGGTGACGGCGCATTGCACCAGCTGTCCCCGACCAGCCCGCTCATCCATATGGGCGCGGACAAGATATTTGCCGTCGGTGTCAGCGGTCATCGCAAAAAGTCACCCGCGGAGCACCACGATGCGCACTCCCCGTCGCTGGCACAGATGGTTGCGGATATCCAACATCTGCTGCGGGTGAACGACATGATCGGGCAACTGCGGGAAGCCAATGTGGATAGCGGCGATCTGCGTCATATCGAACTGCTGGCCATCAACCCCTCTATTCAATTCGACGAGATTGCCGACCAGCACGTTCATGATCTGCCCCCCGGGATGCGGGTGGTGATGCGAATTACCGGCGCTACGGGCGGTGCGGGCGGCACCAGCATGGCCAGTTACCTGCTCTTCGAGCCGGAATTCTGCCGTTCTCTCATCGCCCACGGGTATGCCGACGCCATGGAGCGGGAAGCGGACATCAGGCGTTTTCTCGCCCTGTAGCTGCGTAACTCCCTGTGTCGTTGCAACCGCCGGTTTTGCAGCGCCAGTTCGCGTCCGGTGCCGCACCGTTCAAACCGCTCCAGCATTGCCTGCGCTACCGCATTGGCATCACAGGGGCCAGGTCATTCTGGTGGTATAGCGGTAGCCAGTTGAGCGGCTGGTATAATTAATTTTGAGAAGCACGCAGTTATCCGGTACGTTCCCCTTTGATCCCTTGAGCATGAAATCGGCATTGACTTACAAACACGAGTTTTGGCACCCGCGGCTATTCGAAACACCCTATTACCTGTACCTGGGGTTGCGTGCCATGCTGCGTGGCATCGGCATACGCTCATTGGCCAAGGCAGACTACTGCCTCGATCACGGCGAGATAGGCATCGGCTCCAAGTACGAGACCCAAATGACCTTCGCGCAGGATCGCTTTTTGCCCATGACACTGTTGCCTGCGGCCATGGATCGGAGCCAGAGGGAACAGCAGGTCATCGAATTCGCGGCCGAACACGGCTTTCCGGTTATCCTCAAACCTGATATTGGTTGCGTCGGCAAGGGCATTACCCGGGTGCCGGATGCGGACACCCTGCGCGACAAATTGGCGCTTATCGACGGCGCCACCATTGTGCAGAAATATACCCCGTTCAACTTTGAGTACGGAGTATTCTATGTGCGGCACGGTGGGGAACATAAAATAACCGGGATTAATCGCAAACACTTTCCCACCGTGGTCGGTACTGGCTCGGCCACGCTTGGCGAGCTGGTACGCAGCCATCCGCGCCATACTCCGCACTGGGATATTTTCCTGCAAGACCACGATCTGGAACGCGTGCCCGCAGCCAACGAATCGGTGCAGCTATCCTTCATTGGCTCACACACCATGGGTTGCATGTTTACCGATGATTCGCACCTGCAGACTTCCGCATTGCTTGCGAACATTGCGGACATATTCGACGACCAGCCGGGTTTCAATTTTGGGCGCCTGGATGTTAAGGCGGCCAGTAAGGAAGCGTTCCAGGACGGGGAATTCGTGCTGATCGAAGTCAATGGCGTCGCTTCGTTACCGACCCATATGTTCGATCCGACATATTCGCTGTGGCGATCCTACAAAATATTCCTCGAGCATGCGAACCACCTCGTTAAGGCTGCGCATGAGCACCGCCATATCGACATGGAACTCCTCCCCTATTGGGAAATCATCAGACGAGTACGGAACAATCAACAGTCTCTCAATGCCGTGCACAGCCAGCTGATGGGCCGGTAACCCGCAACCATCGCCGCCACAGCGCAAGCGAACAAATAACGAATTCCCGGAGCCAACAATCTACAACCTGGCGGATTTCGCTGGCGCGCCCTTCAGCCGCTCGCTACGGGACTCATCACACCCCGGGAGGCACTGCCAAATAATGTCACTCCACGACAAATTGGCGCTACCCTGAGCCTATCCCGGGCCCGCTTCGGAAATCACGCTAACTTTTTAATTATTTGATTTGGAAAGGCTTTTAAAAATTTACTGCATTTTCCGGGGGTCTGGCACGGATCCTGCTGAACCAATACCAGTTAGCAAGAAGTCTTTGTACCTACAGCGGCCAGTACGCAAACCCGGATCAACCCATTGCTGCGTCGCTCAACCCTGGAGCTACGCGCTATGTTATTGATTGAACCGGCACAGCAGCCTCGCAACGATCCATCCGTAACCCCGCCTCGCACTCTGAGAGCTCCCGGCGGCCGGCACGGTTTTGCCCCTGCCTACCTGAACTTGCAAACGGGTACGATGGTGCATTCGACATTCAGTAACGGCGTTGAAGCACCCGTGCACTTGCTGGAGGGATTACCGGAGGATTGGCTGGACTCAACCACTCCGGCCGGATCTCAGCCTGCCCTCAAGGAAGGAGTCATCCCCGGCTATATTCGGGATCAGTCCTTTTTCACCCGCGAACAAGCATGCGCCATTGCGGCACAGGAGCACGCGGAGCGCATGGCCGGGTCCGCATACTACGACGCCTTCTGACCCTGCCACCTAAAAGCTCCGCCATCTGCTGCCAGCCGCCCCGGTTTTTTACGGCGCAGCATATGCAGCCCCCACCCACGCCAGTGCCAATTTCGTTAGGCTTGATGCTCTAGCCGCCATATCTCACCGATTCGGCGATCCACTGCTCCGAAACCTTGTCATTACAGTGTGAATTGCCGATTTGGTTTCTCGCCGGATCTTGCACGCTGTACGGAATTTTTCTCCTGCGGCTATAGCGACGGCTATCCCCTTCGTCGGAAAATTCCGTACAGCGCACAATCTCTCTGCGATAATTCCAAAAATCGGTGAGATATGGCGGCTGGTTCGCGTTACTATTAGCAGCGTCCATGCCCACTACGGGGCACCCTTCTCACATCGCCAGATTACATGTTGGATACGCTATTACTGTTTGCACTGGCGATACCCGTGGTCTTGTTGACTGGTATTGCCAAGGGTGGCTTTGCCGGCGGGCTCGGCACCCTGGCTGTGCCGCTACTATCGTTGTTGCTGGACCCTCGCCAGGCCGCGGCTATTATGCTGCCGGTTCTCTGCTGCATGGACGCTGTGGCAGTCTGGGAATATCGTAACCGCTGGGATAAACGCAACCTGCAGATTCTTGTCCCTGCCGCGATCCTCGGCATCATCATTGGCACCGCCACCTTTCGTTACCTGGATGCTGATACGATTCGCGTTATCGTCGGCGCGCTGGCGATTTATTTTTTCGCCGATTACTGGTTTTTGAAGCGCCGATCAGTGCAATGCGAACACAAACAGTCGGGGAAAGCGAGCGGAAGATTCTGGGGCACGATAGCAGGTTTTACCAGTTTTATTGCCCACGCCGGCGGGCCACCGCTGTCGATCTACCTGTTGCCGCAACGAATGGAGACTCGTCTGCTAGTCGGTACTACGGTGATTCTGTTTTTCGTCATTAACTATGTGAAATTGCTACCCTACGCTTGGCTGGGCCAATTGAACTCCGGTAACCTTATGATTTCACTTATTTTATTACCGTTCGCGCCGATTGGGGTCCGGCTGGGCGTGTGGCTGCATTCGCGCGTATCGGAACAAGTGTTTTATCTTCTCTGTTATTGGCTGCTGTTCCTGGCTGGAATCAAACTGACCTACGAGGGCTGCGCCGCGCTACTGGCGTGATGCAGTGGATGACGCACCGCCGGCTTCAGGCTCGGTCACCGCTCCACCGCGCCAAGCTCGCCTTTGACCAACGCCTCCAGTTCATAAACATGGGGATCGTCAACCGCCATCTCGCGAAGTGATTCCGCGAGCCGCAGCAGGTAGTCGCGGTTGCTGCCGCTCGGACCATCCGACCCCAGGATGTGGCGCGCAATATGCTCCGCGCTCGCTGCCCCAAGATAGGCATGATTATCCGGATCAGCAACGTAAACGAAACCATCCAGACCAGTACCGTTCTGGAACTCGAGCGGCAGCAAGATCCGGCGGTAACCGTTTTTCTCGCGATGATCCAGGTGCTCAAATACTTCGGCGGACACGCGATAGGCGATTCCGTCACAAACCGCCTCCGCAGCCGCGATCAATGTCACAACCCGGCCAGGGGCATCGGGTCGCCCGCGGTGATCGTGTGAACCCTGCCAGAAGCGACGCGTCCAACCGTGAATGCGGGCAACGCGCGACTCGAGATACGGAAAATCCACCCGGAAAATCAGGGAACCGTAGCCGAACACCCAATGAGTATTCACGGACTTTGTGTTGTGGCCTGCAACTGTTATTGTCTGATTCCTTCTATATAGAGCGCCAGCTCGACCTGGTTAGTCGGCGGAAACTTCATGCCGAAATCCTTCGTGTTCAGCGTTACCTTGCCCTCGAAGCCCGCCCGGTATCCGCCCCACGGGTCGCTACCCGCACCGATCATGGTCGCGTCGATGGCGATCTTCCTGGTGACTCCGTGCAACGTGAGGTCACCATATATCGTGGCGGCGGTGCCGCCTTTGCTCTCGACCCGCGTGCTGGCAAATTTGGCAACCGGGTACTTGTCAGTGTGCAGATACTTGTCGCTGCGCATGTGCTTGTCGCGCTCGGCATGGTTGGTGTCGATGCTGGCGGTATTAATCGTCACCTCAACGCGGCTGGAGGTGGGATTGGACTCGTCATGAGAGAAGCGGCCCTCAAACTCCCTGAATTCACCGGTCAACCAGCTAATGTTCAGATGCTTAAAGCGAAAATCGATCGACGCATGGGCACCCTTGGTATCTATCACGTAGTCCGCCGCCGAGACTGGGAAAACCCAGGCACAGGCTAGCAGCAGGGTCCGGAGTACAATTCTTGAACATCGCATTACAAAGGTCCTTTGAATGAGAGTTTGCGGTCCAGTGACACCCGCCAAGGCATCGGGCCTACTATTTCATGCCCACCATTTTTTTTAGTGTGGCATCGTGGTCAATGAAATGATGCTTCAATGCGGCAAGCGCATGCAGGGCCGCCAAAACCAGAATTGTGACCGCAAAGTAATAGTGAAGTTTCCCGGCCACCTCTTCCTGGCGGTCGATGGAGGTAATCGTAGCGGGAATTTCGAACCAGTCGAACACCCCGACGCCCCGGCCGTCCGCGCTGGAAATCAGGTAGCCAGTGACAATAATCACCAGGGTCAGGAAGTTCAGGAGCCAATGCACGGCGACGGCAGTTCGCTGCTCCCAGCGCCGGATATTTGGCTCCGGTAGCGGGGGTGAATTGAAAAATCGCCAGCCAACTCGCAATCCCAAAATCGGGAGCAACAATAGGCCAACACTGCGATGAATATCCGGGCCGGCCTGGTACCAGGCGTGGTAGTAATCGAGATCGATCATCCAGGTTCCCAGTATAAACAACCCGATGATGGCGACTGCCGCTATCCAGTGCACCAGGATGGCGACCAGTCCATAGTTGTGCGGAGTGTTTTTTAGCATGCGTAAGTCGGGAGCGCGCTTCGAAGCCGATTAAATTACCGACAACTGCGCGTCAGTTCAACGAATTTCCCGGACTGTACGCTATCAAAAAACTCACTGCATAAAAAAAGCGCCAGAACCAGTGATCCTGACGCTTTCCAGTATTACCGGGAATTACTGCCCACGAGAACAGTAGTCCCCGGAAATATGCCCGGCGGTATTAACGCTCTACTGCAAGCGCAACACCCATACCACCGCCGATACACAGGGTGGTTATGCCCTTGTTCACGTCGCG
>CAMYKE010000125.1 GCA_947258895.1 uncultured Pseudomonadales bacterium
TCCTTACGGACCAGGGTGTCGGGGTCTTCGCCCTCGGGAAGGAACAGGAATTTGACCTGGCGACCATCTTCCATGACGCCAAGTGTGGTTTCCAGGGCGCGATGCGCGGCCTTGCGGCCGGCCTCGTCGCCATCAAAACTGAATACCAGTTCGGGAGCCATGCGAAATAATTTCTGCAGGTGAGTCTCGCTGGTGGCGGTGCCCAGCGTCGCCACCGCACAGGGTATGCCGTGCTGGGCGAGTGCAACCACGTCCATGTAGCCTTCAACTATGACAAACCGGCTGATGCGATTGTTTTCCTGCTTGGCCTCATACAGCCCGTACAGCTCCCGGCCCTTGTGGAAAACCGGGGAATCGGGGGAGTTCAGGTATTTGGGTTTGTCGTCACCCAGGACGCGCCCGCCGAAGGCGATCACGCGACCGCGGCCGTCACGTATCGGGAACATGATGCGATCGCGGAACCGGTCGTAACTCCTGCGCCGCCGGGTTGCCTCGGTTTGATCGTGGCTCACTTCGCCGGATTGCTTCTCGATCAGCATCCCGGATTCGATCAACAGTTGTTCATCCTGCTCGTCGTTGACGAGTGCGTTGTGCAGGTTTTCCCAGCCCGGGGGTGCGTAGCCGATGCCAAAGTTCCTGGCGACTTCGCCGGTGAGACCACGGCCCTTGAGGTAATCGACCGCCCGTTGCCGCGACGGGTGTTCGCGCAACTGCTGCTCGTAAAAATCCCGCGCCGCGTCGAGTTGCCGGTAGAGGTTCTGCTGCCGGGCGCTGTGGGAGGGATCCTCCGCAGTCTGCTGCGGGATTTCAAGGCCGGCCCGCCGGGCCATGTCCTCTACCGCGGCGCGAAAATCGAGCCGGTCAAACTCCATCACGAATCCGATGGCATTGCCCCCGGCGCCGCAGCCGAAGCAGTAGTAGAACTGCTTGTCGGGGTTAACGGAAAAGGACGGAGATTTTTCCTGGTGGAACGGGCAGAGGGCGGTGTAGTTGCGGCCGGTTTTACGCAATGTGACGCGACTGTCAATCACCTCGACGATGTCGGTGCGATCCAGTAATTCGTCGATGAAGTGTTGCGGAATCAGGCCGGCCATGACGCATTATCGCCTGTGACTGGTACCCCGTCCATTTGATAATTGCGGATGCAGCGCTTCCCGGTTGCCGGGGCTAGCGGCGATGCTGTGGTGCGGGGCAGGGTCTGGATGCGCCGGCGGTGTCAGGCAAGCCGGGCTTTGACCAGTTGACTGACTTTGCCCATATCGGCGCGGCCTTGCAGTTGCGGCTTGATAATCCCCATCACGGCACCCATGTCCCGCATCGAGGAGGCGCCAGTGCTGACAACGGCTTGCTCAATGATCTCGGCAATTTCGCTTTCGCCAAGGGCAGCCGGCATGAATTCCTGGATCACCGCGACTTCCGCGTGCTCGACATCGGCCAGGTCCTGGCGATCGGCGGCTTCGTACTGGCTAATCGAATCGCGCCGTTGCTTGAGCATTTTGTCGAGCACCGCGAGCACTCGGGTGTCGTCCAGCTCGATGCGCTCATCGACCTCAATGCGCTTGAGTTCGGCGAGAATCAGGCGGACCGCACCCAGGCGCGACTTGTCCTTGGCACGCATCGCATCTTTCATCGCTTCGGTAATACGCTGTTTGAGCTCAGGCATAATGTTGGCGGGTGTGCGCGGTAATCGGTAATTCGCTGGCGGTTACCGGTTGCTTAGTACAGGCGTTCCATGCGACGTGATTCACGCTGCACTTTCTTGGCATTGCGTTTCACGGCGGCTGCCGCTTTGCGTTTGCGGACCCAGGTGGGCTTTTCGTAGAACTCGCGGCGACGTACTTCGGCGAGTACACCGGCTTTCTCGCAACCGCGCTTGAAACGACGCAGCGCAATATCAAATGGTTCGTTTTCCTTGATTCGTACTGAAGGCATTAATCCTACCTATTTGTTACCTAAATGTTACGATTTATGTTCCAATTAGCGGCCTGTTTAGACCCGCGCCCATTACCAGGCGGTTTGGAACCCGAGGGCGCGCATTCTAATGCTTCACGGGTTGGAATGGCAAGTATTTTACAGACCCAAGCGGAATAAATTCAAGGCACTATGCGAGGTTACCATGCGGGTACTGGGGATTGAGACATCCTGCGATGAAACCGGGGTTGCTGTTTTTGATAGCGACGCGGGGTTGCTGGCGGACGCGTTGTATACCCAGGTAAGCCTGCATGCCGAGTTTGGCGGGGTCGTGCCGGAGCTCGCATCGCGTGATCATGTGCGAAAAATCCTGCCCCTTATCACCGAGGCGCTCAACGAGTCCGGTTCGGCTCGGGAGCAGATCGACGGGATTGCCTATACGGCCGGTCCCGGCCTGATCGGGGCGTTGCTGGTCGGCGCGTCGGTCGCCAAGTCGCTGGCGCTGGCATGGAATATTCCCAGCCTCGGGGTGCATCATATGGAGGGTCATTTGCTGGCCCCGATGCTGGAGGACAATCCTCCCCGCTATCCGTTTGTGGCACTGCTGGTATCGGGCGGACATACCCAACTGGTTGAGGTGGCGAGCCTTGGTGAATACCGGTTACTGGGGGAATCGCTGGATGATGCCGCAGGCGAAGCTTTTGATAAAGCCGCCAAAATGCTGAATCTGGGGTATCCAGGCGGCCCGGCAGTTGCGCGCCTGGCGGCGCAGGGTGAGGAGGGGCGCTTCACCTTCCCCCGGCCGATGGTGGACCGCCCGGGCCTGGATTTCAGTTTTAGCGGTTTGAAGACCTTTACTCGCAATACCATTGAAAAGGTGAGTGCTGCGGGCAATCTCGACGATCAAACCCGGGCCGATATCGCGCTCGCCTTTGAGCAGGCGGTGGTCGATACCCTGGTCATAAAGTGTGCGCGCGCCCTGCAAGTCACCGGGTTTAAACGGTTGGTCATCGCCGGGGGCGTTAGCGCGAATACCCGCCTGCGCGAGCGACTGCAGCACAAGGTCGCCAAACTCCAGGCCGAGCTGTATTACGCCAGGCCCAGCCTGTGTACCGATAACGGCGCCATGATTGCCTATGCCGGTTGCCAGCGCTTGTTGGCGGGGCAGCGCGACAGCCTCGAAATCATTTGCCGGCCGCGCTGGCCCATGGATACCCTCGAACCGATCGAGGCCCGGTAACCGGGGACGCCGCATGGATATCGTTTACATCAGAGAGCTGCAGATCGAGACCGTTATCGGTATTTACGACTGGGAGCGAGAAGTCAGGCAGGTGGTGAGTATCGACCTTGAGATGGCGACCGATATTCGCCCGGCCGCGGCCAGTGATTCGATTGATCATACCGTTGACTACAAGGCGGTCGCCAAGCGCCTTATTGAATTTGTGGGCGGCAGCGAGTTTATGCTGGTCGAGGCGATGGCCGAGCGCATTGCCGCAATCGTTCAGGAAGAATTTGCCGTGCCCTGGTTGCGTCTGCGGCTGAGCAAGCCCGGCGCGGTGCGCGGTGCGCGCGATGTGGGTATATTAATCGAGCGGGGCGCAAAACCCTGATGCCGATGATTTTTTTGGGGCTTGGGAGCAATATCGAACCGTGTCGCCACTTGCTCGCCGGACTCGATATGCTCAGCGCGACGCTGGGTGAGATGAGCCTGTCCCCGGTATATGAGAGCAGTGCGGTCGGTTTCGTGGGTGATCCTTTCCTGAACCTGGTGGCCGGCGCCCCCAGTGACATGTCTTTGGAGGAATTGCTAAAAGTCATCAAGCGCATCGAGGATGCAAACGGGCGCGACCGTAGCGGACCAAAATTCGGGCCTCGCAGCCTGGATATTGATATTCTCACCTACGGCGACCTGGTTGGGCAGCATGAGGGAGTGTGGCTGCCGCGCGATGAAAGTCGCGAACAGGCCTATGTGCTGCGGCCGATCGCCGAGCTGGCTGCAAACCGGTTGTTACCGGGTACCGACCGGACCTATGCCGAACTTTGGGCAGCGTTCGACCAGGCCAGCCAACCGTTGATACGGGTTGATTTTGCATGGCGCGGCAGGCTGGTTTCCGAGGCGCAAAGCCAATAAGCTTCGATTCCCCAACTCCACTGATTCAAACCTGATTTGATGCTTTCCAAAGAAGGTTGTCATTTAAGCTGACAGTTCGCAGCCATGAGCCGACCCTGAAGTTACACCGACCCCAAATCCACCATACGCTGAATACCAATTCCATTCCTGTCGTTCCCGAACGGTCAGAATTCTGTGCAGCTCCATCTTGATCGCTACGCCCCTGGACTGCCAGAAGCCTGTTTTTCATTGCCATCACGGCATATAATCGCTCTTGGCGTTATCCTTGATATAGTCCTTGGGTTCCAACCTGCGCCACACTTATGGTAGTTGGCAGGTATCTGCTGGTGAAAGAGGGACTTAAAGCCAGGATCAAGCTTAATTTGCTTGTAGCCAAAGGGGCGTTTATTCTCCCTATATTAATTTCTGGCATGCTGATACTCACGCGAAGCCTCGCGATCATCAAATCGGTCGCATTGCCAAGTATGGAACATTCACGGAACTGTCACGGAGAGGTCTATATGGCTAATCTGGAAAAGGCAAGGAAGTGGTCCGCTGTTATCGTGCTAAGTTGCATCGTCTGGACTACGCAGGGGGATGACGTTTTGGCGGACGGGGGCGGGCGAGGAACCCGCGTGGAAATATTTGATCACGGCCTTCAGGTTCCAATCAATCAACTCACTTTACCCCCAGGTTGGAAAGTCAACCACAATATCGCCACCGACGTGAACGATGTCTGGCGATATTTCAGCTCGTACGTCATCGACTTTTTGGGTCCCTACGGCGAAGTGTCGACCGCATTGATGCCACGCGCCGTTTACCCGGGAATGGGCGAGAATTGGGAACAGGTCTGGATGCAGCTCTTTCACGAGCGCGTCGGGCAATATGGAGATTTTCAGTTCGGGCCGACAATGGAGAGCCCGCTGGCGCAAGTACTTTTTCCGAAATCGTTTGCTTTCGGCATCCCCGTTTTCGAGCGAAGCTTGGTCGGAACGTTCCGGGGCACGCAGGTCGATGGAAAGCTCTTCACCATCCTTGGCCAAACCCGGATGAACATTATCCTGTATCCCTCAGCCCTCTTGGCGCCCCAGGGCCGATTGCCCGCGACGATTGACGCGGTGGCCAAGATCGCCGCATCCCAGGTCGACGATCCGCGTTATGCCCAGGCGTCGCAACGGATCATCGCGGCCAGGATGCAGAGGCATCAATCCGTCATGCAGAGCAACCGGAATTGGTTTGCCAGCCACATGGCGTCGATGCGTGAAGCCTCGCGAATGCAATCACAGAGTAACCAGCAGTTCTCGGCGTCACTCGCTAATACGTACACGACCGATGACCAATTCACGGACTATCTCCGCAGCACAACCTCCTTCATGGACCCCTGGTCCGGGCAACGCGTCCCGACGAGGCCGATGCCCCGGACTTCGTGAAGCAATACATGGCCTGGGGTGCCGGTCCGCGCGCCTCGCTCAACCT
>CAMYKE010000126.1:0-2144 GCA_947258895.1 uncultured Pseudomonadales bacterium
CGCTGCGGCCGAATTGTTCCAGGACCTGCGTAATTGCAGCGTTGCCGCTGGTCCAGTCACCGACCAGATAGGTCACCTGCTTGCGATTAAAGGCTTCGATCGTTTCGCTGTCGTTCAGTGCGACCCGTTCATTGACCTTGCAGGTGATGCACCAGTCGGCGGTGAAGTTGACAAAAACCGGCCGGCCCTCGCGCAGGCTATCCTGCAGCAGTTGCTCTGACCAGGGCTGCCGATCGAGTTCGGATTGCGCGGTCGTATTGCTGGCCGGGTGGGTCGGCTGTTTTACCTCGGTCAGCAGCGCGAGCGCCGCTGCCACAAAGACCAGCGCCAGCGTTCGCTTGACGGGCGCGGAATCCTGGGCGGCGCTGTTGCGCCACAACCACAGGGCGAATGCAAGCAGCACCATGCCGCCGAGGACCAGCGCCAGGGTGTCGCTATTGGTCTGGTTTGAGAGAACCCACAGCAGCCAGACCACGGTGAGGAAAAGCGGGAAGGCCAGCAACTCCTTGAGCGTTTCCATCCAGCGCCCGGGTCGCGGCAAACTGTTGGCCAGTGCCGGGACGAAGGTGAGCAGTAAGAATGGCAGGGCCAGCCCCAGGCCCAGCATGGCGAATACCAGCAGCGCGAGTCCCGCGCTTTGGGTCATGGCAAAGCCCATCGCAGTGCCCATAAAGGGTGCTGTACAAGGTGTTGCGACAATGGTTGCGAGAACGCCGGTCAGGAACGATCCGGCGAGCCCGCCATGCGCTCCCATCAGGTTGCCGGCGCGAGTGAGCGAAGCGCCGATCTCGACAAATCCGGCCATCCCCAGTCCCAACACGAAAAACAGGTAGGCCAGCCCGGCTACAAACCAGGGTGATTGCAACTGGAAACCCCAGCCGATGCCTTCACCGGCGGCGCGAATGATCAGCAGGGTGGCCGCCACCAGCACAAAACTGACAACCACCCCAAGGGTATAGGCGAGGCCGTGCAGTTTCTGGTTGAGGCGGCTGTGATTACCGCTTTCCACCAAACTGAGTACTTTTATGGACAGCACCGGAAACACGCACGGCATCAGGTTTAGAATCAGACCGCCAGCCAGCGCAAACAGCAGGATCGTAACCAGACTGTAGTCGCCCAGTGCTGCGGCGGCCGCGGTCGGCGCGGCGCTGCCGGCAGATGTCTCTTGCGCGGCCACGAACTGGTAGGCCACGTAGGCCACGGTTTCCGTGCCGCGCCGAAAAGAGATCAGGGCGGGAAACTGATCCGGGGGCTCGTCGAGGTACGGATCTTTTACCACCCGCACCCGCAAGCGATCGCCGGTGCGTATTATCTGCGGGGCAACTTCGTTTCGGATTAACTCCGCGCGCAGCGGAAAGAACTGGATCTCGCCGGCTTGTTCGAGCGTGCCACTCGCGAAAGCCAACTCGAAGCTAAACTCATCGCTGACGCGAAAACTGGCGGCTGCTGGCCTGACCTGTTTGGGTAAGGCTGCCAGCGCGGCGCCAATAGGCGTTGCTCCCGGAGCGGCGACGGGCACAGTGCCGACCGGCAGTTCCAGGTTCAGCGTCGCCTGCCCGGGAATACATACGTCTGCGCATACCAGCCATTTGGCCAGCGCTTTCATTTTAAAGGCTTGTCCTGACGACAGGTCAGTCGGGGGTGTGACCTGCGTAAGCAGCAAGGTCTCGCCATGGAAACCGTAATTAATCAACCCCAGATAGTCGATACGTTCGGGGATCGGCCACTGAATCTCTCCCGCCGCGCTACCTGCGGGCAGCGTCCATTCGATGCGGGTGGGCAAGCCGGTGTCCCCGGGATTGCGCCAGTAGGTGTGCCAGCCGCTCTCGGGCACGAGGCGCAAGGCAATCCAGAATGGCTGTCCCGGTGCGATACGCGAATACTCGCTGACCAGTGAGGCCTCGAGATGGGGTTTCTGCACAATCGAGGATTCGCCGGGCGTCGCTGCATGCCCGGGGTTTGCCAGCAACATGCCCAGCACACCAAGTGAGAGGAAGAAGCGATGCAGGTGGCGTTGTAAATGTTTCATGGGCGGGTCAGAGCGGTCGGTGCCTGGATTCGTCGAGTTGGGTTACGCAGGAGTAAGCTTAGCAGTTTTCCGGGAATTCGCGCGCCTTGCTGTGGTGGTTCGCTCGCGACGGCAC
>CAMYKE010000126.1:2154-10695 GCA_947258895.1 uncultured Pseudomonadales bacterium
CATAGCCCCGGCCGCGCACATCCTTCGCTACGGCGATTCGCCCCAGGTGGCCAAGCGGCGTAATCCGGCCCGTTGCAACCAGCGTGTCCTGCAGGAATAACACGGCATGCCGGCACTGCGGGTCGAAGCCGTCCTGCTCAAGCTCGAGCGGGACATCTTGTTCGATGACGAAAACCTCTTTGCGCAGTGCCGTGATAGCCGCGCCATGGGTAGCGAAATCGGTCAGGCTACATTTCATTGCACGGGATCACCGTAAATCATTCCAGGCAGCCTGTACTGCCGCAAAAGTTGCGCGCCATGCATAGTCGGCCAATTTCAGCCCCGGCCAGCTGGACGACAGCATCATCGACGTCGTGATGCTCGATTTCTACAATCCCGCGGGGCTGGAACTCGATGAGCGCCGCACTAGCAACGTGGTCGACGCCCTCGGTCTCGGGAAACTGGCGCGATTTGGCGGCTCGGATGTGGCCGGTGCGGTAATTCGGGTGCCCAGTGTAACGGTCCAGGACGATCGATTCGCCTTTATTCGCCAACCATCTCATATAGCAGGCCTTCGCGCAGCGCGCCGCGGCTATATTCCATGCGGTCGATTTCCAATTGCTTGAACACAGCAATGAGTATTGCCACGGCGGGCGGCAGGATCTTGCTGCGTGACGGAGGGAGGCCCTCGATGCTGATGTCCGACACACACTTGAATTGCAGGATCCGCTGCCGAATGTCCAGCAGGTGGTCCAGGGTGATCGAGCACTTGTGATAACCCTCCGCCTTGAGAATACGCGCCACCGCCTTGATGCTGCCGGAGGAGCCCAGGCACAAATCCCAACCGGTTTTTAGATAGGCTTTGCGGAACGGTTGTATTTCCTGCTCCGCGGCCGCCACCATCCGGTTAAACCGTTTACCGCTAAGCTTGCCATCCGCAAGGTAGGTCCGGCTCAGGTTAACACAGCCCATGGGTGTGCTGCGCAGGCTTTGTTCCGTGAAATTGGCGCCGATGATGAATTCTGTGCTACCGCCGCCAATGTCCACGATCATTACCTGGCGTTCGATGTCGGAAATATGCGCGACGCCCCTGTAGATGAGTCGTGCCTCCGCGGTACCGGATACCACCCGGATTGGAACCGGGAAATGCCCGGTGGCTGCTTTCAGGAAGGCATCCGCGTTTGTCGCGACGCGCAGGGTATGGGTTGCGACGGCGCGAATATTCTCAATTGGAATGTTGGCAAGGTGAGCACTGAATTGATCCAGGCAATGCATGGCTCGCTTGGTGGCAAATCGATCCAGGACCAGGTTTTCGTCGAGCCCCGCGGCGAGTTGGACCTGCTCCTTGAGGCGTTGCAGGACTTGAAAGTCCTTGCCCACCCTGCGCGCAATGACAAGATGGAAGCTGTTGGAGCCGATATCCAGCGCGGCCAATACCGGATTCGCCACGGAGCTGGCCACCGGGCCGATCACGGGTTGTGTCAGCTTTTCCGGTGGCATAAAGCGTTGACTGCTGAACTGCTAATCATCCTGGCGAAGTTATAGTGCCTTCAGGTAATCGTGGATAGCGATCTGTGAGCGAATTTTTTTCCGGTTGCCTCTCGGTACATACTGATTGCTTTGGCTGGCGTCAATGATACGGGCCTTCATGGTGTCTTTCCACTGAATTTCGAGGATATCCAGAATCCTGGCTTTTAGTAGCGGGTCGTAGATGGGGCAACCCACTTCTATGCGCTGGTCGAGGTTGCGCGGCATCAGGTCTGCCGAGGAGATAAACACGTTCTTGTCGCCGCCGTTATGAAATACGAACACGCGCGGATGCTCCAGAAACCGGTCTACGATACTGATTATCGAGATGTTTTCGCTGAGGCCCTTGACGCCCGGGATCAGGCAGCACATACCGCGGAGAATCAGGCGTATCTTGACCCCGGCCTGGCTTGCCTTGTATAGCATTTCTATGAATTCAGGGTCCGTAAGGTTATTGATCTTGAGCATGATCTCGGCCTTCTTGCCCTCGCTGGCGGTGCTCATTTCACCCCTGACCAGGCGTCGCAGCCGCCTGCGGGTATCATGCGGCGAAATGATCAGGTGGCGGTAGCTGTAGCGTTTGTACAGGTGCGCAATGGTATCGAATACATGGACTACTTCCGCGGCGATCTCCTGATTGGCGGTGAACAGCGAAAAATCGGTATATACCCGTGCCGTGCCCTCGTGAAAGTTGCCGGTGCCGATATGGGCGTATCGCATCAGCTTATTATCCTCCTGGCGCTCGACCAGGCAGATCTTGGAGTGCACCTTCAGGGTGGGGAGGCTAAATTGCACCTTGACATCCGCGTCGGTCAGTTTCTTCGCCCACTCGATATTGGCGGCCTCATCGAAGCGGGCCTGCAGTTCCACGACCACGGTGACGTCCTTGTTGTTCTTCTTGGCCTGAATCAGTGAATTGATGAGCAGGGAGTCCCTGGCGACCCGGTAGATCGAAAGCTTGATTGACTTGACCTGCGGGTCGCAGGAAGACTGGCGCACAAATTCGGTAAAATAGCGAAATTTGTGGTAGGGGTAATACAGCAGGATATCCTGCTCGGCCATTGCCCCGAAGCAGTCCCGGTGCCGATCAAATTCCTTGCTGTCGAGGCTGCGCAGCTTCGGGTTCAACAGGTACTTGGGGCCTACCGCCGGAAATTTCATGAAGTCTTTCAGGTTATGATAGCGACCGCCCGGGATGATACTGTCGTAGGATGAAATATCCAGCTTGTTGATCAGGAAGTTCAGCATCTCCGGGGGCATTTCGCGGTCGTATACAAATCGTACCGGCTGCGCGGTGAGACGCTGCTTGAGGCCTTCCGACATCCGCTCCATCAAACTTTCATCGATATCGTCGCCCAGCAGGTAGTCGGCGTCGCGGGTGAGTTTAAACGCATAGGCAGAATATTCTTCCTGTTCGGCGAAACCCTGGAACACGTCGTCAAGACAGTAACGTATCATGTTGTCCAGCAACACGATCGTTTTGCGCCGGCCATCTTTCTGCTTGGGCAGCTGGATAAAACGAGTGGTTTCGTCGGAAGGGACTTCCAGTACCGCGTACTGCTTTCCCAACTCGCCGCGTTTGAGTTCCACGGCGAGGTACGTCAGGGAAATGTGTGACGGGCATTTCGCCGCGTTTGAGTTCCACGGCGAGGTACGTCAGGTCGTCCATGAGGCTATTGCCGAGATCGACCTCTGACGTAACCAGCAGCGGAACCAGGCTGGGGAGAATCTCGTCCCGAAAGTATTTCCTTATCCAGTTCCTCTGGTCGCGATGGATCTGTGCTTCGTTCACGAGGAAAATGTTACGTCGCGCGAGCAGGAACAGTACATCGCTATAGACCTGGTCAAAACGCTCTTGCAATTTCAGGACTTTCTCCTGAATACGCCCCAGCAGGTCGGCAAAGGCGAACGCTTCGGGCGTGCCATCGTTGATCAGCAATTTACGCTTGACCTCGGCAAACCGCACACGGAAAAATTCGTCCATGTTGTTGGAAAAAATGCCAAGAAACCTGGCTCGCTCAATGACCGGAACGTCTTCATCTGCCGCTTCCTGCAACACGCGCTCGTTGAACGCCAGCCAACTGATCTCTTTATCGACAAATTTATCGTTATATTTCATGGCTTATCCGCGTTTTGAGGAGCGTAAAGGAGCTTGGAGGCTTATTTTTTCCAGTTGAGGTGACAATTATATTACAGTCGGTTTTCAGAATTTCCAGTGCTACCTGAAATAGCCATGACTTTCAGCGAATCTATAAAAATTCGTGCCGCCGGAGTCATCGGGCGCATGAATAAGTGGTAAACTGGTGCCTCACAGTGGCCGGGAATTGCAGAGATTACAGATGAGTCGCAAGTGTGAGCGCTGCCAGACAATGAGGCTGCTTACAACGGTTGCCACGCTCGCGCTGCTGGCCACGGTTTTTTATGTCAACCATCAGGTAAGTTGAATGCGGTGGTTTTGTCGACCCCGCTCTACAACAGACTTTTACAGGGTTCCTATCTATGTTCAAAATTGCATGTTCGGTATGGCTCGGCGCATGCCTGGCGACCTTCGGCAGTGCCAGCCTGGCCGCTGATCACGCTCCCCGAGTGTATTTTGTCTCGCCGGTCGACGGGGCGACGGTAACCAGTCCGGTAACCGTCGTGTTTGGATTACGTGGCATGGGCGTAGCGCCCGCCGGCGTTGATCGAGAGGATACTGGCCACCATCATTTGCTGGTGGATGTCGCCCGCTTGCCCGATTTGAAATTGCCAGTACCGGCGGATGCCAATCACTTGCACTTCGGTGGCGGCCAGACCGAAACGACGATTGAATTGACACCCGGCATTCATACCCTGCAGTTGTTGCTGGGTGATAAATCCCATATCCCGCATTCCGTGCCGGTGATTTCCGAGAAAATCACCATCACCGTCGAGTAGCCGGGGGGTGGTACGAACTGGTGTCCCGGTATCGGCCGCCGCGCCAGCACGGTTCCCATTACATTACCCCTGAGGGCCGGCGCCGCCTCAAGGAGGAACTCGATCATCTGTGGCGGGAAAAACGTCCTCGTGTCACCCGAGCGGTAGCCGAGGCTGCGGCCCAGGGTGACCGTTCCGAGAACGCCGAATATATCTACGGCAAGAAACAACTCCGGGAAATTGACAGCCGGGTGCGGTTCCTGGCCAGGCGCCTGGAGCAGCACATCGTGGTTGATCGCATGCCGGCAGACCCCGGTGCGGTGTTCTTCGGCGCATGGGTGGAACTCGCGGACGACGGCGGCGCACGCCATGAGTTTCGAGTTGTCGGCGCGGATGAGCATGATGCCCATACGCAGTACATCAGCATCGATTCACCACTGGCCAGGGCGTTGTTAAAAAAGCGGGTTGGTGATGAGGTGATGGTACGCGCGCCCGCGGGTATTTTACGTTATGAAGTGCTGGCAATTCGCTACCGGGAATAGCCGGTTATTGAAAAACTGCCTGCGTTACCAGTCCTCGCCCGTCGGTTGTCGCAAAAACGCTAGCGTAGCTGTAAAAACGATTGGTCCTGCTCCTGATCCGGTTCTACCACCATTTGCTTGATGGTGCGGCTGCCGAGAGTATCGATCAGGTTTTGGTTTAGCGTGTCGACAATCGTGCCGACGTCCGGGTCTTGTGGCAATCGTTCGGGATTAATATGAGAGTCCTCGCCGGCGTGGCGAATTGCCTCCAGCACCTCCGTGATTTTCATCTCGTCCAGCGGTTGCGCGGGCAGGTAGCGGGGCGTCTTGTCATTGGTTTGGCACAACAGGTCTTTTTGCTCCAGTGCGTCGAGTACGCGTTGCACCACATCCACAGGCATCTGCAGGGCCACGGCCAGGCTCTTGCTGGAGTAGGGCGGTCCCGATTGATAATAGCGCTTGGCAATTTTTGCCATTAGCAGCAGGGCAAGCTGTTCGCGCATCGCGTTGCTCAATGCCAGCTCGCGTCGCGGGGTGCTGACGTAATCAGGATTCTGGTAGTAGAACGCGATGCTGGCGCCGGTCAACAGGATCAGCCAGCTCACATACAGCCAGATCAGGAAGAACATCAGCGTGGCAAAGGCGGAATAGATCTGGCTGTAGTTGCCGGAGGCGACAAAGGATGCAAACAGATAGCCTGCGGTTTCCCACAGCGCGCCCGCAATCAGTGCACCGAGAAATGCCGAGGACAGTTTCACCTTGGTATTGGGCATAAAGATATAGATAAAGGTGAACGCCCCGATGATCAGCGCGTAGGGTATCAGGCGGGTAAAGGATTCTATGAGATATCCCAGCACCGGCATATGGGACAGCCAGAGCACGGCTTCGGTTTTCAGCATGGTGCCGGTAAAGGCCATCGCAGAGAATACCAGTACCGGGCCAATCATCAGCACCGACAGGTAGTCGCTGAAACGCTGGTGTAGCGGACGGTTGCTCGATACCCGCCAGGTATAGTTAAAGGTTGCCTCGATCTTCTGCATCAACGCGACCACGGTGTAGAACAGCACGGCTACGCCCACGGCCCCGAGCACCCCTACCTTCATGTTCTCGACGAAGCCGATGATGTTGTTGGCGATCTCGATACCCTGGTCGCCCAGCGGTGTCAGGAGATTGAGCAGTAGCGGCTCGATCTGGTTATGTACGCCAAATGCCTTTAATACCGAGAAGCTGACGGCAAGCAGGGGTACCAGGGACAGCAGGGTGGTATAGACGAGGCTCATCGCACGCAGGGTTAACTGGCCCTCCGCCACATCGCGCACCACCGCAAACAGTACCCGGGCGATCCGGATGACACGCGCGCGCCAGCCGGGCAGATCGGTGAGTTCGGTCAGCCATACTATTTGTTTCAGCCTGGAAATTACTTCGTCAAACTGGATGCCAGTTGCCTTACCCATACCTTCAGCCTTGTAGTAGTAGCGCTAGTGGCGCTTGCGCTGAGTACTCCGTCCACTTGATAATCGCGGATGCAGCGTTGCTGTGGTGTTTCGCAACAAGGCGCAGCGTGCGGGGATTGGTCGCTCCCTCTCCAAACGAGCACTAACCTTGCATCAGACAATAGTTGTTTATGCGAAATATGGCAAATCTGCAGGCTGCGCGTGGCGGGGAGCAAGGCCATTGAGCACGGGAAGCAGAGGCGCAGGAGCGCGCGTTCGGTTACTGGATATGCCCCTGGTGTTTAGCGATGATCTGTAGCAACGGCTTGAATACCTTGGGGGTGGCGCAAACGATATGGCCGCTGCGCAGGAAATCGTTGCCGCCCTGGAAATCGCTTACCATGCCGCCGGCTTCGCGTACCAGCAGGGCTCCCGCGGCGATATCCCATTCCTTGAGATTCATTTCCCAAAAGCCGTCGAAGCGGCCGGCAGCAACGTAGGCAAGATCAAGCGCCGCGGCGCCGGGACGTCGAATGCCAGCGGTCTGGCCGGCAACTTCCTTCAGGGCGGCCAGGAACGGCTCGATATGTTCGAGGGCAAAACCGCTGAACGGAATGCCCGTTCCGATCAGCGCGCCCGCCATCGATTTACGATCCGATACCCGAATGCGCCGCCCGTTGAGTGTAGCGCCCTTGCCGTTGCTGGCTGCGAATTCTTCATCCTTGACGGGATCATAGACCACGCCGTGCACAACCCGACCCTGGTACTTGCAGGCCAGCGAGATAGCGAAATGGGGAATACCGTGGATAAAGTTGGTGGTGCCGTCCAGCGGATCGATAACCCATTCGTAGTCGGGATCCGAACCTGTTTCCAGGCCGGTTTCCTCGCCGTGGATGCTGTGCCCGGGGAACGCCTTGCGCAGGTGGTATTTGATTTCATGTTCCGACGCGCGGTCGATATCAGTGACAAAATCGTTACGATTTTTTTCCTCGATCGCAAGCAGATCAGTCCGTTCGAGGGCATTCACCAGGATTTCTCCGGCCTTGCGCGTCGCGCGCAGGGCGATGTTGAGCATTGGCTCCATAGATTGATCTTTCGGATGTGTTGATTAATGGCTACAGGGGCGGCTATTCTAGCAGCGAGTGCTGCTGTGAGTCACTCTTGCAAATGCTTTTCGTGAACAATAGTAATCAAGTTTGGCCCTGAATTCGATTTTGATTTGGCGGTGCAAGGCGTAGAATGTTGCGACCCTGAAAACAAATGGCAGCTGCGGTAGCAACGATGTTGCATTCCGGCAGCCCTAACAGCGCGCGTGGGCCCCGGTGCATTTTTGCGCAGATCCTGTTGGCTTGATACGAAGCGCGGCCATGAACCCTGCGGAGGAGATATGTCTGAAGACGGTTTTAAAGAAGCGGCGCTGCGATACCATCGCCTGCCCAAACCGGGCAAACTCGAAATCAATGCGACCACGCCGCTTGCGACGCAGCGCGATCTGTCGCTGGCCTATTCCCCGGGGGTCGCCTACGCCTGCAGCCTGATAGAGGAAGATCCCGGCGAGGCTGCTAATATGACTGCCCGGGGGAACCTGGTGGGTGTGATTAGCAACGGCACGGCGGTGCTGGGACTGGGCAATATCGGGCCGCTGGCATCCAAGCCGGTGATGGAGGGCAAGGCGGTGCTCTTCAAAAAATTCGCCGGCATCGACGTGTTTGATATCGAGGTCAACGAACGCGATATCGACAAGTTTGTGGATGTCGTGGTTTCCCTGGAACCGACGTTTGGTGGTATCAACCTCGAGGACATCAAGGCACCGGAGTGTTTCGAGATCGAGAAGAGATGCCGGGAGCGGATGAACATCCCGGTATTCCATGACGACCAGCACGGCACCGCGATCGTCGCCGCCGCGGCTGTATATAACAGCCTGAAGATTGTCGGTAAGGATATCCGGGAGGTAACGCTGGTGGCTTCGGGCGCCGGGGCGGCGAGCATGGCTTGCATCAACCTCGTTGTCAGCATGGGATTGCCCAAGGAAAACGTGTATGTCTGTGACCGGCAGGGGGTGATCTACAAGGGCCGTGGCAGCGGCATGAACGAATACAAGGAAGTATATGCGCAGGACACGGACAAACGAACCCTCGCGGATGCCATCGAGGGCGCCGATATTTTTTTCGGCCTGTCCGGACCCA
>CAMYKE010000127.1 GCA_947258895.1 uncultured Pseudomonadales bacterium
CATGCGACGGTGCGGGTGACCGGCTTGCAACTGGATAGCCGCAAGGTCGGCCCGGGTGACTTGTTCGTGGCGCTGCGGGGCAGCGTCCTGGATGGTCACCAGTATATCGCACAGGCCATTACCGGTGGCGCCAGCGCCGTGCTGGTGGAACTGGAGCAGGTCGCGGATGCGGATGCCGCGGATATCCCGGTAATCAGGATCGAGGACCTGCGAGTGGAATTGGGGTTTATCGCGGCGCGATTTTTCGGGCAACCCTCCAGTAGTATGGAGGTGATCGGGATTACCGGCACCAATGGCAAGACGTCCTGTTGCCCGTTTATTGCCGAGGCGTTCAGTGCCACCGGAACCGCCTGCGGCATGATCGGTACCCTCGGCTATGGCGCGGTCGAGCGGCTGACAGAAACCAGCCATACCACCCCGGACGCGATAGCGGTGCAGCGGATGTTAGCCGAGCTGGCGGATCTTGGAATGCAGTCGGTCGCGATGGAAGTGTCTTCCCATGCCTTGGCTCAGTACCGCGTAAACGGGGTGGAACTGGATACGGCCGTGTTTACGAACCTGAGCCGCGATCACCTTGACTATCACGTCGATATGAACAGCTATGGCCGTGCCAAACGCCAGCTGTTCCTCATGCCAAAGCTGCGCCATGCGGTAGTCAACGTCGATGACGAATTTGGTCGCAGGCTTGCACTTGAATTGCCGGCTGACCTGCAGCCTGTTTGCTACGGCCTCGAAAATAGAGCGGCGGATGTGTATGCCAGCAACATCACGCTTGCCGCCAGCGGCGTGCGCGCATCGATCAATTCCCCGTGGGGAGAGGGGATCTTGCACAGCAGCCTGCTGGGACGTTTCAACCTCAGCAACCTGCTCGCAGTATTCGCCGTGCTCTGTGTCCATGGCGTATCCGTGGCGGACGCACTGGCGGCGATCAGCAAACTCAAGGGCGTACCCGGTCGCATGCAGTGTTATGGCGGCGGCCAGTTGCCGCTGGTAGTAGTCGATTACGCCCATACTCCGGATGCGTTACAGACCGCGCTGAACACGCTGCGGGAAATTTGCGATGGCCAACTCTGCTGTGTGTTTGGTTGCGGAGGGGATCGGGACCGGGGCAAGCGAGCATTGATGGGTGCGGCAGCCGAACAGGCCGCGGACCGGATCATCCTGACCAATGACAACCCCCGCCGCGAGGATCCTGAAGCCATTGTGAGCGAAATCCTGGATGGTATAGAGAAGCCGGCACTGGTTCGGGTTGAGCATGATCGGGTCCGCGCGATCCAGGCAGCGATCAACGGCGCCGCGCCCGGGGATGTCATCCTGGTGGCGGGAAAAGGGCATGAGAATTACCAGGAAACGGGTGCTGCCAGGACCGCGTTCAATGATGGCGAGCAGGTCAAGCAGGCATTGCAGCTTTGGAAAGTACAGCAGCGTTAATATGCGACGGGTAGCAGGGTGATTGGGCAAATGTCATTACACCAGGTCAGCGGGCCCCTGGCGGGCCGACTGCTGGGCGCCGATGCCGTATTCGAGGCGGTGAGCATCGATACGCGTACCCTCGCAGCTGGAGAACTGTACATTGCCATCAAGGGGCCGAATTTCGATGGCCATCAGTTTGTCGAGCAGGCCGCGCATCGGGGTGCTGCTGCCGCGGTGGTTAGCAAGGCGGTGGAGAGCCGACTGCCGCAGCTGCTGGTGGAGGATACACGGATCGCACTCGGGCAGTTGGGCGCCCTTAACCGCGCGCAGTTCAGGGGAAAGCTGCTGGCTATCACGGGCAGCGCCGGTAAGACGACGGTCAAGGAAATGATCGCGGCGATCCTGCGCCAGGAGGCTGCAGTGTTTGCCACCCGTGGCAATTTCAATAATGACATTGGTGTACCGCTAATGTTGCTGGCGCTCGAAGCGTCCCACAGGGCGGCGGTACTGGAGCTTGGCGCCAACGCGGTGGGTGAGATTTTCTACACTGCAAACCTGGTCAGCCCGGATGTTGCCATCATCACCAATGCGGCGGACGCCCACATCGAGGGCTTTGGCAGCCTGGAGAACGTGGTGCAGGGGAAGGGCGAAATCATTGACGGACTCGGTGCAGATGGTATCGCCATCATAAACCTGGACGACCCGCACAGCGGGAAATGGATCGCACGGGCGGGTTCGCGCAGGGTACGAACCTTCAGCGTGGCCGAGAACGCCGATGCCGATTTCCTTGCCCGTGCCTGCGAGCCGGGTGCTAATGGCGCATATCGCTTTGAACTGGTCACTGCTGCGGGAGCCATAGCAATTAACCTGGCCCATCTCGGCAAGCACAACGTGAGGAATGCCCTTGCGGCGGCGGCGGGCGCCATAACCCTGGGTGCAAGCCTGGAGCAGGTCAAGCGCGGGCTTGAGTCAAGCTCAGCAGTAGCAGGGCGGCTGATGGCGTTGCCTGGAGTCAATGGTGCGACGGTGCTGGATGACACCTACAACGCCAATCCCGAGTCGCTACGCGCCGCGATCGAGGTGCTGGCGAATTACCGCGGCAAGCGCATCCTCGTGCTGGGGGACATGGCGGAGCTGGGGTCCGATGCTCCGCGCTATCACCTCGAGTCAGCGCGTTATGCGGTGCAGCAGGGGATTGAGCAGGTATGGGGGGTCGGCAAGCTAAGCAGCCATGCCGTCAGCGAAATAGGCGCTCGGGGGAGGGCGTTCCAGGACAAGGCCGCCCTGGTAGAGCAATTACTCGCAGAGGTAACGCAGGATACCACGGTGTTGGTAAAAGGATCACGCAGTGCCCGGATGGAAGAGATAGTGAACGCAATTAGCGGCGGAGACCAATAATAATGCTCTATAGCCTGGCGGACCTGCTTTCCGAGCACAACCGGTTTTTCAGCGTGTTCCAGTACCTTACCTTTCGCGGCATATTGGGAGCGATGACGGCGCTTGCGATATCGCTTATCGTCGGCCCGGTAATGATTCGGCGCCTGAGCCATCACCAGATCGGCCAGGTGATTCGTGACAAGGGCCCCCAGTCTCACTTCAGCAAGGTCGGTACCCCGACCATGGGCGGGGCGTTGATCCTGGTGGCGATTCTGGTCAGCACCCTGCTGTGGGCGGACCTGGGTAACCGCTACGTATGGACGGTGCTGGGCGTTACCTTTGTCTTCGGCGCAGTCGGCTGGGTGGACGATTACCGCAAGGTGGTGGAGAAGGATACGCGGGGCTTGCCTGCCCGCTGGAAATACCTGTGGCAGTCGCTGGCCGGATTCGCGGCGGCGGTGTTCCTGTACGTGAGCGCCGTGACCCCCGCGGAGACCGAGCTGATCGTGCCCTTCTTCAAGGATGTGGCGATCAATATGGGCGCTTTCTATATCATCTTCACTTATTTCGTGGTGGTCGGCACCAGTAATGCCGTAAACCTCACGGACGGCCTGGACGGCCTGGCAATCCTGCCGACGGTGATGGTGGGTGCGGCGCTGGGTATCTTCGCCTATCTCAGCGGCCATACCGTTTTCTCCAGCTACCTGAATATTCCCTACCTGGCCGGGACCGGGGAACTGGTGGTGTTTTGCGGCTCGATTGTCGGCGCCGGACTCGGCTTTCTGTGGTTCAACACCTATCCCGCCCAGGTATTTATGGGCGATGTGGGGGCGCTGGCGCTGGGCGCGGCGCTGGGTACCATTGCGGTGATCGTGCGCCAGGAGATCGTGCTGTTCATTATGGGCGGGGTGTTTGTGATGGAGACCGTCTCGGTAATCCTGCAGGTAGCATCATTTAAATTGACCGGACGCCGTATCTTTCGGATGGCGCCGATTCATCACCATTTTGAACTCAAGGGCTGGCCGGAACCGCGGGTGATCGTGCGCTTCTGGATTATTACTGTATTTCTCGTGCTCCTCGGTCTGTCGACCCTGAAGCTGCGTTAATCGGAATTGGAAACGGAACAATAAAGTGAACCCGCAGCAAGTAAAATCCGTGCCAGGTAGCACCGTGATCGTCGGACTGGGCCAAACCGGCCTGTCCGTGGCGCGCTACCTGCTGGCTCGCGGGATCGACTTCCGAATAGCCGACAGCAGGCTGGCGCCCCCCGGCCTCGACGCCTTGCAGGCGTTGTGTCCGGATGCCGAGCTCTGCCTGGGTGATTTTGCAAGCGCCGGCCTCGCAGCAGCGGAGCGACTGATTTTGAGCCCCGGGGTGCCATTGCAGGATCCTGCGATCGCGGCGGCAGTTGCGGCGGGCGCGCAGGTGGAGAGTGATATCGATTTGTTTTGTGGCGAAATCAGCGCCCCGATCGTTGCGATTACCGGATCCAATGCCAAGAGCACAGTCACTACCCTGGTGGGATTGATGGCAGCACAGGCGGGTCTGCGCGTCGGAGTATGCGGCAATGTCGGTGTGCCGGTGCTGGACTTCCTGGAACAGCCGGAGTGCGACCTCTATGTGATGGAGCTTTCCAGCTTCCAGCTCGATATTAGCGACAACCTGCGCGCGGACGTGGCCTGCGTGCTGAATGTCAGCCCGGATCACCTCGATCGCTACGCCTCGTACGGGGAATATCGGCGCTCCAAGCAGCGCATTTTTACCGGCTGTCGTACGATCGTGGATAACCGTGATGACCCGCTGCGACCGCGGGTGCTGGATACGGGCGTCACGGTGCGGGAATTTACACTGGGAGTTCCGGAGAAAGGTTGTTTTGGTTTGCTCGAAGCAGGCGCGCGTGGGTACCTGGCCTATGGAGACCAGCGCCTGTTGCCGGTCGATGAACTGAAGGTCAAGGGGCTGCACAACCTCGGTAACGCGCTGGCTTCCCTCGCCATTGGCAATGCGGCGGGATTGCCTCTGTCGGCGATGGTGAGCGCTCTGCGAGCTTTCACGGGGCTGCCGCACCGCTGTGAGTGGGTCGCTATGGTAGGTGGGGTAGACTATTTCAATGATTCCAAGGGCACCAATGTCGGCGCTACCGTCGCGGCGCTGACCGGACTGGGTGAAACAGGCGCGGGCCGGATCGTACTGATCGCCGGCGGTGATGGCAAGGGAGCGGACTTTAGCGACCTGGTGGCGCCGGTGAACGCCTACGCCAGCGCGCTGGTGCTGATCGGTCGCGATGCGCAGCGGATGGCTCAAACCCTGGAAGCCGCAGGCCCCGGGCTGGTCACCGAATACGCTGCGAGCATGGAGGATGCAGTGCGTACAGCACAGCGTTTGGCGAGACCGGGCGACATCGTATTGCTTTCCCCGGCCTGCGCGAGCCTGGATATGTTTACCAATTATATGCACCGTGGCGAGGCGTTTGTGGCTGCGGTCGAGGCGCTGGCATGACTACGATTACGCTGCCAGCATTTCATCAGCCGCTGCTGCGAAGCGCGCGCCACTGGGCCACGCTGGACGGAACCCTGCTGTTGTACATCGGCGTGCTGGTTGCGATCGGCGTGCTGATGATTTGCTCTGCGTCGATGGAAATCGCCGAGGCCCGCTACGGCTCTCCGTTTTACCACTTGT
>CAMYKE010000128.1 GCA_947258895.1 uncultured Pseudomonadales bacterium
TTTCCGGTTTGGGTCTCGTCCGGCTGTAGCCTGCTAACCTGCGCGACTCTATGCCGACTGTAGCCCTTTCCGGCCACAACCTGCCAATCCCGTACCATCAGAGATCTTTATAAGTATTCGTAGGCACTACAACTCCTCGCGACCAGCAGCAATCCGTCGAGTTATTACTTTGATAATCATTAGCCGAACTCCTCAGATCGGTGGTAAAACTAGAGTTGCGAAACTTTAATAACCACCTCAAATCGGAGAAGGCTAATGACTACACCACTGTATTGCGGAATCGATTTACATTCAAATAATAGCGTCGTTTCAGTACAAGACAGGGATGGCAATCAGGTCTATGAAAAACGGTTGCCAAACGAGTTACCTTTCATTGTAAAAGCGCTGGAACCCTACAAGGCAGCCCTGCAAGGCTGCGTGGTGGAATCGACTTACAATTGGTATTGGTTGGTGGATGGACTCATGGAAGCAGGACATCAGGTCCACCTTGCGAACCCGGCTGCGATCGTGCAGTACAATGGGATCAAGTATACCAATGACTTTACGGATGCTCGTTTCCTGGCGCATTTACTGAGTTTGGGCATCTTGCCGACGGGGTATATTTACCCCAAGGAAACGCGCGGTATCCGGGATGTACTGCGACGACGTTTACTGTTAGTGGAGCAGCGTGCAAGCCACCGTACCAGTTTGCAAAGCTTGCTGGCGCGCCATACGGGCAAGCGGCTCAGTGAAGGACAGCTACATAAATTGGACGAGGAAGGCCTTCAGGGTCTATTACCAATCCCCTGTGCAAGCTTAATGGCCACAACCTTGTTATCGATGACTCAATCCACGACCGAATCGATTGCGCGGTTAGAGGGTGCGGTATCCGCCCATTGTATTGAGCAACCGACGTATCAGCTGGTAACCGGCATCGGTGGCATAGGCAAGATATTGGGTGCCACTATTACGCTGGAAACCGGCGCTATTGAACGCTTTCCCGATGCGGGTCATTACCTGTCCTATGCACGCTGCGTCAACACGCAGAAAATCAGCAACGGGAAAAGCAAAGGGCACGCGAATCGTAAAAATGGCAATCGTTACCTGGCATTAGCGTATATGCAGGCGGCGCACATGGCCACCATTTGGGAGCCACAGGTCAAACGTTTCTACCAGAGGAAGCAGGCCAAATCCCACATCATGGTTGCTAAGAAAGCGGTCGCGGGGAAATTAGCGAGGGCGGTATATCATATGTTGACCAAGCAGGAGCCGTTTGATGTAAAGCGGGTTTTTGGGTAGCGGTTGCGCCGTGCTGGCAGATAAATTTGGGGTTGGCTTCGAACCAGGTTCCTCTGAATGTCGCTGGCACGGCACATTTAGTACACCGCATTAACACCAGGTTATTGTAAGCGCCTCGACTGTGAGCTCTGACGTGGTTGGAATCACGCAAGTGATAGCCATCTCTCTGTCCCTGGACAATTGGACACAAGTCGGGCACCGATTATTTTCTGGGGTAGCATGCTACCAGGGGCGGTAATCATCATCGAACGATGCTGGCTACCAAGGCCTTGATCCAGATGGGTGACTGTAGCGCTTCTTTACGAAGCAGCACGACGATTGAAAATTCGGACGCGAGTACAGAGCCTGGGTTAATTAAAAACTTTGCAGGGCGTTTGTGCTCAAGAACTTCTGCGCCCTGTTGACAGGAGTTGGCTAATGGGCGACCCCAAATACTCCAAATACTCAATCCGGATAGCGCCGTTGGCAGGAACCAGAGAGAGGTTCCCGCCAATGTCGCCATACAACCCGATAAAAAGAGAATCTGCTATGGAAGCTCCGGGCATTCATCTACCAAATGGCCTTTAGACAGGACCTCGGCAAGGACGAAAAATCCAGGTATGGAGACGACGGTGTAAGCCTCCAACCGTAGTTTGTGTTTTCCGTGGCCTCGCTTCACCGTACCGTTCTGCGCCAAAACCAGCCCGGCATAATCGGTTGCACTTGCGGTGTAGCGGATAGTGCCGTTCCTTTTTTTATGTTGAACCCAATCTCCCGGGAATACATTACCCTCCAGGAACAGTGGGTCAATCCAAATGCCGCTATCCACTCCATCGTCCGGGAAAAGGTCTTCCTCGAAGATATAGCAGTTCTCGAACGTATCCCCTGTTGCATTGGGCAAGCCGGGTGCAACCCAGAGATACTCGCCCTCGATTGCGAATTTGGTCCCTCCCAAACTGCGGTGGCGCTTGTGCCTGTCTCGCTCTTCCCGATCATCCCAGTTGTCGCCGGCCATGACGGGGCTCGCGAAGCCAAAGCTGATGATCATTCCGATGATTGCGGTGAAGCAAGTTATTTTGTTCATGATGCGCTCCGTTACTGATGTGAGAGTGAGGGTATATTGAACAGCTACTCCCGGCGCGATAGTGGCGCCAGGGCACCTGGTACCCAGGTCAATTCGCACTACCTAATCAATTCAGGTGACACATCGGGACAATGCCTGTTAATTTGTTGTGTTACAGGTTCGTCTTGCTGCCTGCCAGTTCCCGATCACGTGCGAAAAAACCGGAATACGTACTGCAGTCCGTGCGCTCAGATTAGCGCGCAAAGTCACTATAGGAATCAATCTCGCGGCGGATATGGTAGGGGGAGGGGATACGCCTGGCCTTCACGATCCATGAAATCCCGCAGCGGAGCTGAGAATAAATTTCACGCATAAATCGCTCCATCCTCTTAAAAACAATGACTCACAGATGCCTTCCATCAACTAAAAGCCTAAACTGTAAAATAATCAGACACTTTTCCAAAGGCGTAATGTTACAGCAGGCAGGAATGAACTTTTCAAAGGATGGGGTAGCCCGATAGCAACTTTCAGTTGTAGAAGCAGGTTTTTGAAGTGCGCGATTGCCTCTTGTGTAATTCTGCCTTGGACAATAGAGCCAGCAGACAAGCCGGCTCAGTTTCAGCTCGAACAACAAGGTATACGTCGGCTCAAGCTAATTTACATCAAGCAATGTATGCGACCGCGCTGCGCCCCCAATCGCGGCATCACCGGCCGCCAGACTCCTGCGAGCGCTCGCAACTTGCGGTAATCCTGGCCACGTCGTCACCGCTCAGGGTTTCCCTTTTCCTCAAGTTCCGCTGCCAGCGCATCCAGAGTGGTGCGGCACCGCGTTACAATCTCCCTGGCAAGCTGTTGACCCTCCTCCACCAGCGCCTTTACTTCGGCGTCAATTGCCTGCTCCGTTACTTCACTGAAAATGCGCTCATCAACGATTTGAGCGCTGATCAAATACTGCAATTGTTGTCGTCGCCCATAGACCGGCCCAAGCACGTGCATTCAACGTTTGGATAGCGGTGACCCAAGTCTTCGAGCTGACCCAACAGTTCCCGGCCCGTTGCCGCCGCAGCGAGTTCACCAGCTCAATACGATGTAGCGTTGCCCACTACCGGAACGAACCAGCAGCAACAGCCGTTTATCGCTGCGGTTTTCCGTGACGGCTTGACGAAACGTAGTGGCGCTGGCGATCGATTTCCGGTTCCCCGTAAAATGACATCACCGGTTCCAATACCTGCCAAGGCAGCGACCGAGCCAGGCTCGACCTCGCCAACAACAAGCCGCCCGGACCTGGATCCGCATAGTTGCGGGGTGCCGATGTAACCTTTTGACAGTATCGGACATCTCATGGGTGGGCGATAATAGACGCGTCCATAATGGAGGCAGCGCGACAACGCTTGCCATTGATCGGATAACAATCAGGAGCAGGTTTCTATGAGCATCAAAACGAATATCAGCCAGGCATTACTCGCGGGCGCGTTGATTGCGGCCGCTGGCAGCACCGTGGCCAAACCCAATGACCAGTTGTCCGTCGCCGACAACGCCCCGGCAGAGGCCAAGGACAAGCTTGAGAAGTGGCTTGCCAGCGGTAAAACGCCCAGGGGGCGCAAGGACAAATGCTACGGGGTGGCGCTGGCGGGCGAGAATGACTGCAAAGCGGGCGCAGGTACCAGCTGTGAAGGCACATCGACTGTGGATTTCCAGGGTAATGCCTGGACCTATGCACCCAAGGGCACATGTGAGTTCATCGTCACACCGGAAGGTACAGCGTCGCTGAGCGAGCTGGATCGCAACGCGCCCTGACGCAGCCACGGAGAAGGCTGCAGACAAATGGATGGCAAGGCGGCGGCCTTTATCCCGAACCGGGCGGGCGTGGGCCTCAAGCCGGAGCATTGCGAGCAGGCTCTCGCGTGCGTCACGGATGGCTTGTGGTTTGAGGTCCATACCGAGAATTATTTCGTCGCCGGCGGACCCCGGATGGAGCAGCTCACCGCGATTCGCGAGCAGCGTCCCCTCAGTTTTCACGGAGTAGGGGCCTCCCTGGGAGGCCCTCAACCCCCGGATGCCGGGCATCTGGCACGGGTAGCGGCGCTGGTCGAGCGCTATGAGCCGGGGCTGGTATCCGAGCACGCGGTATGGTCTCGATTCGGCGCGACCTACTACGCCGACCTGCTGCCGCTGCCAAGGACCCGGGACGCGCTGCAACGGCTGGTAGACGGGGTTGAACTCTACCAGGCTACGCTGGGTCGCACCATCCTGCTGGAAAACCCCACCAATTACCTGCCCTTTATCAGCGAGATGGACGAACCGGAGTTTCTCCTCGAAGTGGCGCGGCAAACCGGCTGCGGCTTGTTGCTGGATGTGAACAATCTCTACCTGAGCGCCCACAACTGTAACCTGGATGCACGTGCGTATATCCGCGCCCTGCCGCCCGGCGTGGTGGGCGAGATTCACGTTGCCGGATATGACCCGGATCCGAATTTTGGCGCTCAATTGCTCATCGACAGCCACGCGGCGCCGGTCAGCGAGCCGGTATGGGAATTACTGGAGTTTGCGCTGCGGCAGCTCGGCCCGACCCCGGTATTGCTGGAGCGCGACGCGAACCTGCCACCCTTTGGACAACTGCTGGAGGAGCGCAACGTTGCCGACAGCCTGGCTGCCGGGGCCGGAACGGAGCGGAAGCATGGCCACGCTTAAGCACTTCATGGAGGATTTTTCCGACTACCTGGCAACCGGAGAGTGCGCCAGACTGGCCCCGTACCTGGCGCCCGGCGCTGAACCCGAATTCCTGCGCGTGTACCGCAACGGCTTTTACAAGGCCTGCACCCAGGCGCTGGCGGCAAATTTCCCGGCGGTGGTCTCGGTGGTCGGTGAAGAGTACTTTAACAGCCTTGCAAAACGCTACATCGACCAACATCCTCCGGTGGAGGGGACCCTGGCCGGCTATGGGCGGAGCTTTCCCGACTACCTGGCGGCACACCGCGCTGCGCACCGGCTCCCGTACCTGGCGGATATCGCGCGCCTGGACTATGCCTGGCTGGAGGCCTACTTTGCTGCAGAACAACCGCCGCTGGACAGCACCGAACTCAATGCAATGCTTTCGGCAGGAACCGACATCACG
>CAMYKE010000129.1 GCA_947258895.1 uncultured Pseudomonadales bacterium
AGCTTTCCCAGCGCCGTGCCAAAGCAGTAGTTGCTGCAATCGTCGCTCGCGGCGCCGAACCGCACAGGATTTCAGCCGAAGGGCGGGGCGAACAAGAGCCGATCGCGGATAATTCCACCGAGACCGGTCGATCCCTGAATCGCCGCGTGGAGATTGCGTGTCGCGAACAGGCGTCGCCTCCATAAGGCAGAATGAGAAACCGCTACGCCGTCCCTGCTTACCCGGGTAACGAGTGAGGAGGACGCAGGGAAAGTGTGGCATTCTAAGAAAATTCCAGATCACACATAAGGAGATTGAAATGACGGATACAACCAGCAAAACCGGCAGTTGCCTGTGCGGCACAGTGCAATTCACGGCCCATAGGACCGCGAACAAGGTGGGGGCATGCCATTGCGAAATGTGTCGTAAATGGGGTGGTGGCCCGTTCCTGGAACTCAACTGCGGGACCGAAGTTTCATTTAAGGGGGAAGACGCTATTACGGTATATACCTCCTCGGATTGGGCCGAACGCGGTTTTTGCAGCAATTGCGGAAGCCATTTGTTCTATCGCTTAAAGGAAAGCGGACAGCATATGGTTCCTGTTGGCCTGTTCGACGACCAGCACGACCTGGTATTCGAGCACCAGGTGTTTATTGATAAAAAACCCGAGTTTTACAGTTTCTCCAACAAAACAAAAAATATGACAGAGGCCGAGGTTTTTGCGATGTTTGGCTCGCCATGAGCGCGGTCAGCGCGCCAGACACTCCGGCAATCTATCACCCGCGGATTACCGCAGCCACGCAGGTTTCCGCGCTGATTGCACAAAGTTGCACACACCCACCCATGGAGATCGAATCATGAAACGTGACCTGCAGGCAAACAAGGAGCATGCAATTGCGTTCTACCGAATGGCCTATTTGGGAAAACCCGCCGAAGCTGTGGCCCAATATTCAGGAGCCCATTACATCCAGCACAACCCCCTCGTGGGTGACGGCAAGCAACCCTTCATCGACTACTTTGAGGAGATGGCGCGGGATTACCCGGGTAAGGAAATCGAATTCGTGCGGGCGGTTGCCGAAGGAGACCTCGTCGCTTTGCATACGCACCAGACCTGGCCGGGAGACGAGGAATACGTAACTATGGATTTTTTCCGCTTTGATGATGACGGCAAGATCGTTGAGCATTGGGACGCAATCCAGGTGGTGCCGGGTGAATCTAAAAATGGTAACTCCATCTATTGAGCAAACACCACGCCCTTCCGGGACCTGCCCCGTTGCCAGCCAACGAACTTGCGCAACCGCCCTGGCGGATAGTTTGCAGGATGCCGTGTGATAACTACTTCCGCGCGGAGGAACAATGATATACGAAGCGCTTAAAACCGGGACGGTGGATAGTTGGTTGAAGCATTATGCATCACAACCTGATATATTCCCCGCTCGATCACTCGATAGGAAACTGCAATGCCATCACGTCGCCGCAAGGCTCCAGCTTCGATCTCCGTTAAAACCGCCGAACTCGCCTTTGCCGTCCCCCAGGTAGTAGCCCATCGGGTGACCCGGATGGCACTCGCCGGTCCGGTGCTATCGTCACGCGATCGCAAGGAATTTAGCGGTATGGTCGCCGAGAAACACACCGCTTTTCAGCAGTCCTGGCAAGCGATGTTTAAGGAAGCCTGCCGCTTCAACCAGAAGCTTGCCGCCGACGTGACCAGGTCGATTGTGCATTCCTGCAACGCCCGTACCGCCACGCAAAAGCGCCTGGCCACCCGCACTCGCAAGGCGGCCGTCAGCGTCGCCGGCAAAGGCCTGGATCCGATTCACCGCAAAGCTACGGCTAACGCGAAACGCCTGGCGCGCACCAAACTAATTAACAAAAAATAACAGGGTCGCTGACACTTCATCTGCTGGCTGGGAGGGACTGCTAGCCCTGGCTCGCCTGGCCATCCGTCAGATGAAAAGTATACAATTTTTTGCTACGCATGATCTTCTGGTACCAGTCGTTAAACACCAGTTCCAGGTCGTCAATGATCAGCGTTCCAAAATCATGCTCCCGATAATCCATTGTAAAATCAAGGAATTGCTTCTTATACTTAACAGGTTTTTGAAATCGTATCACGGTGCTGTGCGCGGTTCGTATGGCATAGCGCGAATCTATGGAACTCTGCAATCGAGAGTTTTTGAAGCCGCTTCTTACTCTCTCCCGTAACCTGCCAAGTTCGTCGCCAAGCGGAAATCCCTGCAACATAATGCACGAAGGCGAGGCGGTTAGGCCCCTGAAACATACCTTGATTGGCCCGGCTCCCTGGACACTCTCCCGGATGACCGCAACGTAGGACTCCGAGTCAATATTCTGCAGCGAAAAACCGGCATGGCAGGTGATGATGGACAACACCGTAAGATGAAAATCGGTTGCGGGGTAATAGTACTGGCCAGGCTCTATGCTGCGTGCCTGTTTTAAAAAGGTTGCCACCTTGGTCGCAATACTGTCGCTGAATCGCGCCAGTAGGGTAATGCCGCGCCTGGGGTCACCGGGATCGGAGATACAGGTATCGAGTTCAAACTTATCCTGCTGAAATTTTGTAAAAGCGTGGTCCCACAGTGCGTCATAAAGGGGCTGCTCTGCGTACATCGTGCCGCCACTATAGGCCATATGGGAATTGTTTACATTAGCAACTGTCACCGACCCCTTTAACCGACCCCTTTAACCGACACCGTTAACCTCAGCTTTTCTCGAAGTGAACCGGATTAAACAGGGCCGCGTTCGCATGATGATTGTCGTGGTAAAGAACACCAAAACCGAACAAATTTGTTACCTTGTGCCACCACTTTTCGTTCAGATTGATGGCTGCGTTTTTTCCATTTTCCGCAATCGGATGACTGAAATAGTTAATTCCGATAAAAACCCACCAACCTGAGATACAAATCGGTAACCAGATAGCCGCGAACAGAGTTGGACCCAGCAGCAGCAACCAGAAAAACGGGATGCCCGCGAAGAGTAACGTCCCCACAATGGAAGTGAGAACTTGAATTCCTTTAGGCAGCTGGTGGCATTCAGCGTGCCGCTCATCCAGGTAGTCCACACATTTTTTAGCCATGCTATTCGCATAGGGCCAAAAGCTTGATTTGCCCGGGGAATGTGGATCCTTTTCCGGATCATCCGTATGGATATGATGGTAATAGTGAACGAGTTTCCAACCCAGAAAATTCGTCCTCAACAATAGCCCCGCGGACTCTCCGACAATGGAATTTAGCACGCGGATTCTGAACTGACCGTGACTTGCGTTATGGATCAAGGCAGCGGCACTCACGCCCACTGCATAGGTCAACGGAAGAAACAACAACGCCAGCATGGCACTCTGTTCAGGAGCAGGAGATAACAGGATTGCCAGCAAGAACGAGGCCAGTTGCGCATCATAGCGCATGGTGGTCATCAGCCCGACGACCAGAATTGCCAGCCACCAGCTGCCCTCGTAAGAAGGCATCAAAAAACCTATGACAAGCCAAAGGCACGCAGCCCAGCAGCTAAAATACGTTAACACATAGTAGGGTTTGTCAAAAAATTTGCGGAACACGAGCTTTCTTCGCCTACAAGGCTATCCAATCCAGTGGGCAACAAGCATAGTTATCTTCTATTGGTGGTGCAAGGCCCTTGCGCTGGACTCACACCTTCTGCAGCAATTCAAAGTACCGGTGACACTCGAGAATTGTTTACATTAGTAATCGTGAGCGACCCGTTTAGCCCGGAAAATTCGTCATACCAAAAAGTGATATAATTTTCACCAGGGTGATGACATGGCGGGTCAGGACAAACCATAGCTCCCGACCAGCGGGTAGTCGCGGCATTGGCTCGGTGAGACATTTTCAAGCGTGGCACTATTGAAATCACGATCAGCCGCTTGCCAAGGCTGGACCTGAACCTCAAAACCGCACGCGTGAGAAGTCTTTATGAGGAGGTTCGGATGGCCGGATATTCGACAAACCCCCTGGCAAAAAAGCTCGGCATCAAGGAATGCTCCCGGGTGAAAGTTGTAAACGCGCCCGCCCACTGCGTCGTGTTGCTCGACCCCCTGCCCCCGGGCGTACACATCTCAAACAGGCTAAAAAGTAATCGCGGATCCAAATACCTGTTAAACAGTCGGAAGAGGACAATGTCATGATCAAAGCTTTTGCTGCTTTCGAAACCGGGGGCGAACTCAAGCCCTTCGAATATGATCCAGGTGAGTTAAAAAGCCAGGAAGTAGAAATCGAGGTCCACTACTCGGGCCTATGCCATAGCGACCTGAGCGTCATCGATGACGAATGGGGGATGACCGAGTTCCCGGTAGTACCCGGGCACGAGGTAGTGGGCGTGATTACCAGGGTCGGCAGCGCGGTGCAGCACCTGAAGGTCGGGCAGACAGTCGGGCTGGGCTGGCACGCGGGGTTCTGTAACGCATGCAAACTCTGTCACAGCGGCGACCATAACCTGTGCGCGACCGCCCGGCCGACCATCATCGGGCACCATGGGGGCTTTGCCGACAAGGTGCGGGCCGATGCTAACAGCGTGGTGCCCATTCCGGATGGAATAGAGCTTGAATCCGCCGGCCCGCTATTATGCGCCGGGATTACCGTTTTCAACCCGCTGGTCCAGTTTGAAATAAAACCCACGGACAAAGTGGCAGTTATCGGTATTGGCGGCCTGGGCCACCTGGCGCTGCAATTCCTGAATGCGTGGGGCTGCGAGGTAACTGCGTTCACCTCCAGCGAGGCGAAGCGAAAAGAAGCGTTGGACCTGGGAGCCCACCATACCTTAAACTCGCGGGACGAGGGTGAAATAGAAGCCGCAGCAGGACGCTTTGACCTGATTATTTCCACGGTGAACGTCAAGCTGGACTGGAATCTCTATGTTGGCACGCTGAGCCCACGCGGCCGTTTGCACTTTGTCGGTGCGACTCTGGACCCCCTTGATCTCAATGTATTCGGACTGCTCATGGGGCAACGCTCGGTATCCGGCTCGCCCGTGGGCAGCCCGGCGACTATAGCGAAGATGCTGGAATTTTCCAGTCTCCACAACATCAAGCCGGTGATCGAAACCTTTGACCTTGCTGATGTAAACGAAGCCTTGGCCAGGTTACGCAGCGGAAACGCGCACTATCGCATCGTACTGAAACGCTGAGTGAAGCGGATGGCAGCTGACCACGACCTGAAGCGGTTCCTAAAGGCTCAAGAGCCAGTTATTGACGGAGTGATGGCGGAGCTGCACGCTGGTCAAAAACAAAGCCACTGGATGTGGTTTATCTTCCCCCAGATCGTCGGCCTTGGGCAAAGCCCCACCGCCAGGTTCTATGGGATCGCCTCGGAGGCGGAGGCCAGGGCGTATCTGGACCACCCGGTGCTGGGCCCCCGACTCGAGTCCTGCTGCAGCACGCTGCTGGCGATCCACGACCGATCGGCGCAGGAAATCTTCGGTGGCA
>CAMYKE010000130.1:0-3210 GCA_947258895.1 uncultured Pseudomonadales bacterium
GGCGCGCCTTCAGCTACGCTGCCCGAGCCCGTTACCGCGTCGGACCGACCGGCTGTGCCGGACCGTTCGTCCGGGCCCTGACCCATGCCGGCCAAACCTTTTCAGCGCAATAAAGCGCCATCCAGGCGAGCTGCTTGCGGATCACAAAACAAGCTGCGCATCATTGCCGGCAAGTACCGCGGCCGCAGGCTTGGCTTTCCCGCGATTGAGGGGTTGCGACCCACCGCGGACCGGGTGCGGGAAACGTTGTTCAACTGGCTGGCTCTCGCCATCGGGGATGCCCGCTGCCTTGACCTGTTCGCCGGGAGCGGCGCGATTTCCCTGGAAGCGCTTTCGCGGGGGGCCAGCGAGGTTGTCATGCTGGACCGCTCAACAGTAGCAGCCGCGCAATTGCGGCAACATGTGGCGACCCTCGGTGCCGATACTGCACAGGTGATCTGCGACGATGCCATGCGCTGGCTGGGGCACCCTGGCCGGCAGCACGATGCTGCGTATGATATTGTCTTCATCGATCCGCCTTTTGGCAGCGAGTTGCTGACACCATGCTGTCAACTGCTGGCAACCCGCGGCTTGCTGCATCCGGGCAGTCTTGTTTATCTGGAACACGAGCAGGCATTGCAGCCGGCCTTGCCATGCTCCTGGCAACTGCACCGTTCCGGTACCGCTGGCCAGGCTGCCTTCGCCCTCTATCGCGTATCAGAAGGAGCGTGACCAGGAGCCACGCGGTCGCGTGACCCCGCGTTTCCTGTTACTTCTGCTCGCGGCAACCGGACCGCGATCTATCCCGGCACTTTCGACCCCTTGACCAATGGCCATACGGACCTGGTGATGCGGGCTGCGCGGCTGTTCGACGAAGTGATCGTGGCGATCGCGGGCAGTGCACAGAAAGGCACCCTGCTGGACCTGGAGCTTCGCACGCAATTGGCAGCTGAGGTACTGGCGCACCTGGAGAACGTCCGGGTGGTTGGATTTGACACGCTGCTTACCCGCTTTGCGCAGCAGCAGGGCGCGACTATTATTATCCGTGGCTTGCGGGCAGTGTCGGATTTTGAATACGAGTTTCAGCTGGCCAACATGAACCGCGCCCAATACCCGGACATCGAAACGGTGTTCCTGACGCCCGCCGAACGCTATTCCTATATATCCTCCACGCTGATCCGGGAAATCGCTACTCTTGGCGGTGAAGTTGAGCAATTTGTACACCCGGCAGTCGCCGCGGCGCTGGCAAGGCAGCTCCGCTAGCCCGTCGCACCAGAATCGGAACACGCTATGGCCCTAATGATTACCGATGAATGCATCAATTGCGATGTGTGTGAACCCGAATGCCCGAACGAGGCGATCTATGCCGGTGAATTGATCTATGAAATTGATCCACAGCGCTGTACCGAGTGCGAGGGCCATTTTGACACCCCGCAGTGCCGCGAGGTATGCCCGGTCGACTGTATACCGCTGAATCCCGACTATGCGGAGAGCAAGGAGGAGTTGCTGGCCAAGTACCGACGCCTGCAGGCCGACGCGAACTAGCGGCGTGACCCGCCGGGGTGGCGCCGGATGTTCAGTTCCGGAGTGTCAGTTCTTGCCGTAGCCGGAATTTTTACAGCCGAGGCAGCGTACAAATGTAGTTTTTGCCGGGCCGACCACCAGCGTCTTGCCTGCTTCTGCGGCATTGCCGCCGGCCAGGCTGAACGGTAATGATGCCACGTAAGCAGTGAGCCCCACCGCCGTCGCCACGAGCAGCAACGGACGTGCTATGGTCAAATCAGCGATCATGGCACCGGATGATGGCTTGCCAGTCGCTTCGAGCGCATTCACCGGGCTCGACAAGACCGTGCAAAGCGCTGCGGCTACCAGAATAGAACGACCCTGTTTTCTTGCAAATGCTTTCATAGCTTATATCCCCATTGGATAAAAAGTGATCAAACGGCTGGCGACAGCGGGGGCTGGTCCGCTGCGATGCGGCGAATTCGGCAAGCTTTGCCCCGCGTCCGGATCACCCGCGTCTCACAGCCATCTACGAATAATAGCAATAATTCTGAAATTCACTAGGCATTATTTGCCCATGGCAATCGCAGCAGCCCCGGATTCTCCTGCAAACAGCACCAATGCCTCTTGCCGGATGCGAACTGCAGTGACCGCTGTCGAGATCTCGCCGCACGCTAGCTCACTGCCAAATGCCGTCAATTTACCCAAACAACGCCTCTATTCCTGTGAGCCGCGCAGCGAGCGACGCGAATTTACCCAAACAACGCCTCTATTCCTGTGAGCCGCGCAGCGAGCGACGCGTCCTGTTGCGCGCTGGTCGGTGACGGCTAGCGCTGGCAGCGGCTGCAATAAACCGTGCTGCGTTGACCTATCCGGACTTCCTTCAGGCCTCCGCCACAACTGACACAGGGCGCGCCGCCGCGTCCATACACCCGCAGTTGATGCCTGAAATAGCCGGGCTTCCCTTCACTGCCAAGGAAATCCCGAAGCGTCGTACCGCCATGCGCGATCGCATCGGCCAATACGTCCCGGATTGCCAGCGCCAGCCGCTCGTAAGCTGCCAGAGAAATTCTGCCGGCCGCGCGCCGGGGCGAAATCCCGGCGGCAAACAGGGCCTCGTTCGCATAAATATTGCCAACTCCAACGACCACATCGCTCTGCATGATGAATTGCTTGACCGCAACCTTGCGGCCCCGGGAGCGACGGTACAGGTAATGCCCGTCGAAATCCACCTGCAGCGGCTCCGGCCCCAGCTTCCGCAGCAGTGGGTGCTGCTCCGGGTCGGATTCGCTCCACAGTACCGCGCCAAACCGGCGCGGGTCGGTAAAGCGCAATAATGTACCATTGGAGAACCCGACATCCAGGTGATCATGCTTCCCGGGATCACGATATTGACGCAGGATGCGCAAGCTGCCGGACATACCCAGATGCACGATTAGGGCACCGTGCTCAAGATACAACAGCAGGTATTTCGCCCTGCGTGCCACCCGCGAAATACGCCCACCACACAGCAGCTTTGCCAAATCGGCGGGGATTGGCCAGCGTAGCAGGGGCTGGCGCACCGTTACGGTGCAGATGTCCTGCCCCACGATATGGGGTTCAATACCCCGGCGGGTAGTTTCGACTTCAGGTAGCTCGGGCATCCGGACTCGCCAGTCAAAAAGTTTTCACAAAAAAGCCCAGACTCGCTGGGCTTTTGGTTCAGATCACAAGCAGGCCTGCCGGGTT
>CAMYKE010000130.1:3256-8682 GCA_947258895.1 uncultured Pseudomonadales bacterium
TTCGCCGATGACACCAACTTGATTTTTTCTCGCATAACCTCTGACTCCTCGTCGTTACTTGCTAGGGCCTAGTACTTTTGGAAAGGGAGCAACCATTCCCGGCACGCTGTGCCTTGTTACGGAACACCACAGCAACGCTGCCTCCGTAATTATCGAGTGGACGGAGTACTATACTTTCTCACCGCGTCCGCGGATATCCGCCAACACCTGCTCAATGCCGCACTTGTCGATTACTCGCATACCCTTGGTAGAAACCTTGAGTTTTACAAAGCGCTTTTCGGATTCAACCCAGAAGCGATGCGACTGCAAATTCGGCAGGAAACGACGTCGCGTCTTGTTATGCGCATGAGAAACATTATTTCCTGTCACGGGACGTTTACCGGTGACCTGACAAACCTTAGACATTATCTCGTCCTTACATACTAGTAATGAGTGCTTAAAAACTGGTACCGCATAACCCCAACAGGGAGCTCCACCAATAAGGGGACGCTGTTATACCAGAAGGCCCTGGCAATCGCAAGCCGGAATAGCGTCTGCCGGCTACATTAGGCTGGTGCGAGTACTGATTACGAATCAGCCTGCCAGCGAGCAGCTATTGGCACCATTGCATTTGACGCACAAAATGGCCGCTGCCGGCTAGATCAGGCCGCGCTCGGCAAAGGAAAACACGTCGGCATCACCAACGATCATATGATCCAGAACCCGCACATCAACCAAGGCCAACGCATCCTGGATGCGCCGCGTAATCGCCTTGTCGGCGGCACTGGGTTCGGCGATTCCGGAGGGATGATTGTGGGCCAGGATTACCGCCGCGGCATTGTATTTGAGCGCCGCCTTGACCAGCTCGCGGGGATATACCGAGGCGCCATCGACGGTACCAAAAAAGTGCTCATGGAACTCTATCAGGCGATGCTGGGCATCGAGGTACATGCAGGCAAACACTTCCTGGCCGAGATGGCGCAGACGACTGGACAGAAACCGTCGCGGAGCGTCCGGCTCACAGATGCTGATACCCCGCTCCAGGGTAGCCTGCATTTGTACATACTTTGCTACCCCCAGGCCCGGGTGCGCACAAAAAGACTGGCGCCCCGCCTCCAGCAATGGCCGCAAGCCACCAAACGCCTGCAGCACTTCCCGCGCCAGGTCGACCACGCTTTTGCCCGGCAAGCCGGTCCGAAGAAATATTGCAACCAGCTCGGCGTCCGAGAGGCTCGCCGCACCCGAACTCAGTAATTTTTCGCGAGGCCGCTCGGCAGGCGGCCAATCGGTCAGTTTCATTTTAACCTCCGTGTCAAAATGACAATTAAATCCAGGGAACTTAACGGGGCGTCCTGTATAGGAAAATCCCCATAGCAGTGGTATCGTACGCGGGCGAGCGACCACTTACTAGCGATATCCTATGCAACAACTCATCAACAAGCAGATTATTCTGGGCGTGAGCGGCGGCATTGCCGCTTATAAAAGCGCAGAACTGGTCCGACTGCTCCGGGACGCCGGGGCGGAAGTGCGGGTGGTTATGACGCAGGGAGCCCTGGAATTCATTACCCCCCTCACGATGCAGGCACTTTCAGGCAACCCGGTGCATACCTCATTGCTCGACCCCGAGGCCGAGGCGGGCATGGGTCATATTGCGCTGGCGCGCTGGGCCGATCTGATCCTGGTCGCGCCTGCCAGCGCCAACTTCATGGCTCGCCTTGCGCACGGCGAAGGCAGCGACCTGCTCAGCACCCTGTGCCTGGCGACCAATGCCCCAATCGCATTGGCGCCGGCCATGAACCAGGCGATGTGGAAAGACTCCCGCACCCAGGCAAATCTCAAGAGTCTGCAACACAATGGCATCGTCATAATGGGACCGGCCCAGGGTGCCCAGGCCTGCGGTGATGTAGGCCCCGGGCGCATGCTCGAACCGAGCGAGCTGGCGCGCCTCGCGGCCAACCAGTTCCAGTTCGACTCCCTGACCGGCAAGCATGTGGTGATTACCGCCGGCCCCACCCGGGAAGCGATTGACCCGGTGCGGTATATCAGCAATCACAGCTCGGGGAAAATGGGCTATGCACTCGCCGAGGCGGCCGTCGAAGCCGGCGCGCGGGTTACCCTGATTAGCGGGCCGGTCGCACTGCCAGCGCCGCAGCGGGTCACCCTGGTTTCCGTAATTAGTGCGCAGCAGATGTATGAAGCAAGCATTACGCAATTGCCAACCTGCGACATTTTTATTGCTGCCGCGGCCGTCGCCGACTACACCCCGGTCGCGGTCGCCGAGCAAAAAATCAAGAAGCATCCGCAACGAATGCATATTGAACTGAAGCCCACGATGGATATCGTGGCGGCCGTCGCTGCACACGAGCAACGGCCCTTTACCGTCGGCTTCGCTGCGGAAACCCGGAATGTGGTGGCGTACGCGAAAGCCAAGCTCAATAACAAGAAACTGGATCTGATTGTTGCCAATGACGTAGCCGCCGCCGGTATCGGGTTTAACAGTGATCACAATGCAGTCACGCTGATCTGGCCCGACGGCCAGCTCGAACTGGCGCAAGATTCGAAGCGCAAACTGGCCCGGGAAATCATCGATTTCGTTGCCCAACAGTGTCATCAATTTCACAAAACGAAGTATGGACAAACTACAGGTTAAGATTCTCGACCCTCGCATTGGTACTGACATCCCGTTACCCGTCTACGCAACCCATGGCTCCGCCGGCATGGACCTGCGCGCTTGCATCTCGGAACCGTTGGCGCTGACACCGGGCCAAACTGCGCTCATTCCCACCGGACTGGCAATTTATATCGCAGACCCCAACTATGCCGCCATGTTACTGCCGCGATCCGGATTGGGGCATAAACACGGCATCGTGCTGGGCAACCTGATCGGCCTGATCGATTCGGATTACCAGGGTCAACTAATGGTTTCATGTTGGAATCGGGGTCAGGCAGACTACACTGTAGAAATAGGCGAACGAATCGCCCAGATGATCATGGTGCCGGTTGTGCAGACGGAATTTGAGATTGTTGACGAGTTCCACGAGTCGGCACGCGGCGCAGGCGGGTTTGGCCATACCGGTGCACGTTAATTCAACCGGCATGACCGGCGCGCCGTTTTGTCTCAGGGGGGCATATTGACTAACAAGATAAACCCGGCCGCTCCGGCCGACATTCGCCACGCGATCGAGCCGGACCAGAGTCTTTTCAAGTACAGCCTGTTCACGCTGGTGGGCTCGCTCGTCGGCGTGGCGATCACTTCGCTGCTTCTCTACACGCTGGTAATAAACGGTAGCAACCGACAGTTGACCCAGGCCGTGTTCCAGGCGCACGCCGAGGGCTATGCCGGCTTTTTCGACCATACCCTGGACAACCTGCAAGTTCAGCTGGCTCACATTGGCACCCGTAGCGACGTTGCCCGGGCACTACAGAACCTGGATAAAGCCAGCCTGAGCAGCCTGGAGCAATCGATAGCGGTAAACCTGCCGGACCTCGTCAGCGTGCAATTGCTACCTTTCGGTTCTGCCAGCCTGGGCGCCAGCGAGGCGCGGCTAAGCTTTGCCGAAGTGGACATGGTGAACCGCGCCGAGCGAGGCCAGCCTGTGCCGGCCGAGGCGCTGGAGCTGGACGATCAGCGCATCATGGTTCTGGTCGAAGTGGTTCGCTCTCCGGCAACGGATGCGATTGTGGGCGTTATCCTCGCTAAATTCAGCGTCGAACTCTTAAAAAATCACCTCGATAGTTTCGACATTGCCGACGGCCCCATGCAATTGCAACAGCTATTTCCCAAATCTCCGCCCCAGACGCTGCTCCAGCATGGCCCGGCGATGGACTCGTTGCGCCCGACCGTAGAAGTCGGTTTGCGTAATCCCAACCTGCGGGTCAAATTCCAGCCCAGCGACAAGCTGGCCGAGAAAATCGCTTTGCCGGGACTGCTGTTCTGGTCGCCGATCGCCGTGGCGCCCGTCGTCATCCTGCTGAGTGTGCTGATCGGCTACCTGCGCCTGCGCAATAGCGTGCGTGCCGATGCCATCGAACTGGTCAACTACTGCCGCAAACTGATCGCCGGCAGCGACGAAAAGGAACCACGGTTCAGTATCAACCTGTTTCACAGCATGGCGGCAACCCTTGCGTACACCGACCGGGAAAAAATACTCGACGAAACAGTCGCGGCAAAATCACGCAATAGCCCCAACCGCAACGCACTGGAGCCGCCAGCAGCCGGGATGGAAGTCGAGGATTTTCTCGAGTCGGAACTCGAAGAAGAACTGGTTCTCGACCTCGACCTGGTCGGGCTGAACAAGGCGGCGTCACAGCCGAAAGTAGAGGATAATGAGCTCGGCGTCGATGATACCGATGTGGACATGGAAATCTCGGGTAACTACTCGGGCCGCGATATTCCGCAAAGCATCTTCCGCGCCTATGACATCCGGGGCATCGTCGGCGAAACGCTGGATACCGATATCGCGTTCCGTATCGGTCAGGCGGTTGGCACTGAAGCGAAATTACGGGACGACGATGCGGTGATCGTCGGTGCCGATGGTCGTCTGTCGAGCCCGGAGTTGGGCGCAGCGCTGATCCAGGGCCTGCGCGATACCGGTTGCGACGTGATCAACATCGGCACCGTGCCGACCCCGCTGGTGTACTACGCTACCTGTAACTTGTCGACCAAATCGGGCGTTATGATAACTGGCAGCCACAATCCGGCAAACTACAACGGTTTCAAGATTGTACTGGGCGGCAACACCCTGGCTGAGGACGAGGTGCAGGCGCTGTATAATCGTATCCTCGAGGGCGATTACAGCAAGGGGCAGGGCGATCTCGAAAATATCGATATCATCGACAACTACATCGAGACCATTACCAATGATGTCGCGCTCGCAAAACCAATGAGGGTGGTTGTCGATTGCGGGAATGGTGTGGCAAGCGTGGTGGCGCAGCCATTGCTCGAAGCGCTTGGTTGCGACGTCATTCCCCTGTATTGCGAGATCGATGGCACCTTCCCCAATCACCACCCCGACCCCGGCAAGCCCGAAAACCTGCAGGATGTAATCGCTGCGGTCGTGGAACATAACGCGGATTTGGGCCTGGCATTTGACGGTGATGGCGATCGCGTTGGCGTGGTGACCAACACGGGCACTATTATCTACCCCGACCGGCTGCTGATGCTGTTCGCCAAGGACGTCGCATCGCGCAATCCCGGAGAGGACATCATCTATGACGTCAAGTGCTCACGGCGGCTGGCGGGACTGATCAGCAACTACGGCGGCCGACCCATCATGTGGAAGACCGGTCACTCCCTGATCAAGGCCAAGATGCGCGAGACAGGGGCATTACTGGCAGGCGAAATGAGCGGCCATATCTTTTTCAAGGAGCGCTGGTTCGGCTTCGATGATGGCCTCTACAGTGCAGCTCGCATGCTTGAAATCCTCAGCAAACGCAACCAGCCTTCA